>DATLII010000622.1:0-5252 GCA_035539495.1 Dongiaceae bacterium | reverse complement strand
CGTTTCTGGAACCGTTGCTGGATGATGGCGAATGGAGCGCTGAAACCGGTTTCGAGTACCGCTATTTCGATGACCCGGGTGAATTTGGCCAGGAGCAAAATGCGTTTTCACTGCGATTGCAGGGCGAATACGTCAGTAAATGGAATGACGATGGCGACAGCCTGACGTTTGTTCCGTTTGCCCGCATTGATGAGCAGGACGAGGAGCGCAGCCACGCCGATATCCGCGAACTGCTGTGGGTGCATGTTGGGGATAGCTGGGAGCTACGCACTGGCGTCACCCGCGTATTCTGGGGCCGTACCGAATTCAATAACGTGGTGGACGTCGTCAATCAGACCGATCTGGTAGACGGTGACGACGAGAAGCTGGGCCAACCCATGGTGAACCTGTCCCTGGTTGATGACGAATGGGGCATCTTCGATTTCTACTGGTTGGTGGGTTTTCGCGAGCGCACGTTCCCGGGCCCTGAAGGCCGCTTGCGGACGCCGCTGGTGGTCGACACGGATAATGCGCAATACAGTTCCGACACCGGCCCCAACGACATGGATTTCGCGTTCCGCTGGCAGACGACTGTTACGGATGAGCTGGAAATGGCGCTGTCGATTTTCTCCGGCGTTGATCGCGAGCCCGCCTATACCTTCAATTTCGATTTCGTCGAACCGATGCTGATTCCGTATTACAGCCATATCGACCAGCTGGGGTTGGAACTGGAATATTTGTACGATGGCTGGGCCTTCAAGTTTGAAGGTATTACCGTGCAGAGCGAGATCGAGGATTATCAGTCCACGGTCACCGGTGTTGAATACACGTTTAACGGTATGTTCGATTCTGATATCGATATGACGGTGATCACCGAATATTTGTGGGATTCCCGTGATGAGATGTCGCCCGGGTTTATGGAGCACGACGTAGGGGTCGGCACTCGCTTTGCTTTCAACGACGAAACAGATACCACTTTTCTGGCGGGCATGATCTGGGATCCTGAAACTAACGAAAAACTGGCGTCATTTGAAGGTGAACGCCGTATTTTCAGCGATTTCAAAATCAAGGTGCTGGCGCGGGTGATGATGGAGCGGGCTGACCCTCAATTGGACGACTCCACCCTGGAAATTCTGCTGGATTTGGCCGATGCGCCGATATTGGATAACGGTCTGATCGACCGGGAATTCGTAATCGATTACCTGATTGATCTGATTCGCGAAGAAGGGCTGGATATTATCTTTGAAAACGAGGGCTTCGTACCCGCTCTGCAGCAATTGCAGCGACTGGCCAGCTCCGACCGCAAGCTGAGCCTGTTGGAAAGTGATGACTACGTGCAGATCGAGCTGATCTATTTCTATTAGCGGATCGATTAGTGAAGCCGGGCATCTTTTCGGCGCATGTTTGTCAGATCATTCATGGCTATACTGAGCAGACAAGGCGACCCAGCCGGAACCGGTCAGGAAGAACCGATGACCCGCGAAGAAAAACTGATGAAGGATCGCAAGATCCTGCGCAAAATCGATTTCAATCTGGCGTTGCAGAGCCGCTATCTGGTGGCGGCCAACCTGCTGATATTTCTGTTTATAACCCTGGCTGGCGGTTTTTATGCCCAGCATGACCGCATAACGCTGGCGGCAGGCAGCATATTGGTACTGCTAGTGGCGGGGAGTTTGTACTACTGCCTGCGCTTCGATGCCTTATACGGAGCCGGCCCCGCCCGTTGGCGTTCCCGTTTCACATTTCTGCAATTGGCCACGTCGCTCTTGATGGGGATGTTTGCCGCCTGCGTCATTTTGCTGGAGCAGTTAAGCGTCAACGCCTTTCTGGCGTCGCTGTACCTGGCGGGTTATTGCGCCATGAACAATATGGAGTGGTCGCCGTACCACAGCCGCAATCTCGGGCGTCTTAGCCTGTGTATGTTTCCCGCGGTTGCTGCCTACACAGTGATTATTGATTTGAATGGCATCACCGTCGCGGCAGGTCTGTTCCTGATCTGGTTCATGTTGGCGCGACAATCGCGTTTGATGTATGTCCGGCATTGGGACAGCGTGCGCACTCACCACGAATTGCACACGAAAGCGCGAGATCTGGCGCATGCGGTGACTGAGGCCAACAGCGCCAGTCAGATCAAAACGGAATTCCTTGCCAGCATCACGCATGAAATCCGTACGCCGATGAATAATGTGTTGGGCATGCTGGCTTTGCTGGACGACACTGAGCTCAGCCCGCAACAGCAGGAATTACAGAAAGTGGCCGTGCATTCCGGCGAGGCGCTGCTGGGTCTGATGGATGACATTCTGGATTTTTCCCGTATTTCGTCGAGGCAAGTGCAGTTGGAAGAATTGATCTTCAGCCTTAAACGCTGCGTTGATCAGACGGTGGAGCTGCTCGGCCCCCGCGCGCACGAAAAAGGATTGGAATTGAGCTGTGTGTATGACGCCGATTTGCCCGTGCGGGTAAAAGGCGATCCGGAGCGGCTGGCCCAGCTGATCAACAATCTGGTCAGCAACGCGATCAAATACAGTGCCGGTACCGACATTCTTCTCACGGTGCAGATGCAGCGTCTGTCAGAAGTGGAAGCAGAATTGAAAGTCACCGTGGCGGACAACGGAAAGGGCATTGATCCGGTGCTGCAGGATCGTCTGTTCGAGGCATTCTCCAAAAATGCTGCGCAGAATAATTATTCTGAAGCAGGCACCGGGCTGGGACTGGCCATCAGCAAAGGCCTGGCAGAATGTATGCAGGGTGAGATCGGATTTTCCAGTGTGCCGGAACAGGGTACGTCGTTCTGGTTTACTGCCCGCCTGAAACTGTCCACCCAGCAGGCGCAAAAGCCGCCTGAACTCAAAGCGCTGAACCGTTCGCATATTCTGCTGGTGGATATCGAAGGCGGTCTGCGCTCAGCTCTGATGGCGGAATTGGCGGCGTGGCAGATGGATGTCCGGTTTGCATCCAGCCAATTCAATCCAGTGGAAACCTTGCTGGCGGCGCAGCGTTCCGGCACGCCCTATGATTTGGTCTTCATCAATTTGCCCATCAAACAGAAAACATCGCTAGATCTGTGTCGGGACATTCGCGAGCACGCCGAATTGGGCAGTTGCCATCTGGTGGTGCTGGCATCGCTGGCGCAGCGTGCTGATGCAGCGCGGATGAAAGCGGATGTTGCGCAGGGTGTTGAATGGCTCAGTAAACCCATCACCCATGACAAATTGGTGCGTGCGTTGAGTCATTCTTTCGATCTGCAGGAAGGCGCTGTGTTGGAGAAAGCCGACCTGTCGCCACAGGCGATAGACGCTGGTCGTCGTGTGCTGCTGGTGGAAGACAATGCCGTGAACCAGATGGTGGCGCGGGGAATGCTGAGTCGGTTGGGATACTTGGTTACCTCGGTGGCTAACGGCAAGGAAGCGCTGGGTCTGCTGGAAGATAAAACATTTGATCTGATCTTGATGGATTGTCTGATGCCGGTGCTGGATGGATACGAAACCACGCGCCTGTGGCGGGAGAAGGAAAAAGAAAAAGGTAGCCACGTTCCCATCGTTGCCATGACGGCCAGCGTGGTGGAGGGCGAACAGCAGCGCTGTCTGTCTTCGGGTATGGACGATTATCTGTCCAAGCCAGTCAACATCGACGAGCTTAACGCCAAACTGCGGCATTGGCTGGGAGCAGGGCAGACCGATACGCCAGAGCAGAAAGAGCATCCCACCGGCGATTCACATCGCAAAACCGCCTGAATCGAGTTGCTTGAATTGGGCCGCTTGAATAAGACAGAGCCATCCCCATTGTAATTCGTAGCCATTTCTTGCCGATGGATTGCCATTGGCATATCGTTGCCATCAAGATTCAATCCGCTGAACAATTGACTGAAAACGGGGATTTCTGCCATGAAAGTGCTGCTGCTGGGTGCCACCGGCCTGATCGGTCGTCACGTGTTGGAAGGATTATTGGCGACACCTCAGGTGACCCAGTTAATCGCGCCCACTCGCCGCACGCTGACTGACAACGGGCTCAACGCCAATAGCCGGCTGCGCAACGTGCTGATCGATTTCGATCGGCTGGATGAATACCCGGAACTGTTTGATGTCACCACCATCGTCTGCTGTCTGGGCACGACGCTGAAGCAAGCCGGGTCGAAAGAGAACTTCCGCAAAGTTGATTTCCAATACTGTCGTGATGCCGCCGAGCTGGGACGTGCGCAGCGGGCACGGGCGTTCCTGTTGGTATCCGCCATCGGTTCCTCAATATCGTCGCCGTTCTACTATTCGCGGGTGAAGGGTGAGCTGGAACAGCACCTGATCGAACTGGAATACAATCATCTATCGCTGTACCGCCCGTCGATGCTGTTGGGTGAGCGCGAGGAGTTCCGCCTGGGGGAAAAGATCTACAGCAAGCTCACGCCGCTGGTGGATCCCTTCATGCGCGGTCCTTTGCGCCACTATCACGCGATTCCCGCCAAGACTGTCGCGAAAGCCATGGTGAACGAATGCCTGGCGCTGGGAGAGGTAATACCGCCCGGTCCGAGAGTGAACGTTTATCCCTACGACAAAATTGCTAAACTGGCCGTGTCCCCGTAAGGGCCTGTCTGCTGTTGCCACTCTTGTTTGCCATTGGTTATTGAAGGAGCCCTGCTGTGAATCCCGCCCCCGTCTTGAATATCGTCACCTGCGATTTGTCCGATGCCTATCCCGATATTACCCGCGTGGTGGAACCCATCTTCAATAATTACGGTGGCAGAAGCGCGTTCGGCGGCGAGATCCTCACCATCAAGTGCCACGAAGATAACTCGCTGGTGAAGGAGCATGTGGGCAACCCGGGCAATGGTCGGGTGATGGTGGTGGACGGTGGTGGTTCGCTGCGCTGCGCGCTGTTGGGCGACATGCTGGCGGCGAATGCGGTGAAGAACGGCTGGGCCGGCATCATCATTTACGGCTGCATTCGCGATGTGGATGAGATCCGCAAGATGGATCTGGGTGTGCAGGCGCTACGCACGATTCCGATCAAGAGCAACCGTCAGGGCCGTGGTGATCTGAATATTCCTATCACTTTTGGCGGTGTGACGTTCAAGCCAGGTGAGTTTGTTTATGCGGACAACAACGGGATCATTGTGGCAAACCAGGCGCTGCAAATGCCGGGCTGACAGGTTCGGAAAGAAATCTCCGGGATGAAGTCTCGTCCTGCAATCACGTTCAATTAGCCTCATACTCAAAAGCCCAATAAAAAACCCCGCCTAAGCGGGGTTTTTCGTTTCAGTAGCCTGTTGGCTGGCTGAGAAC
>DATLII010000621.1:0-3171 GCA_035539495.1 Dongiaceae bacterium | reverse complement strand
CATTGGAGCAGTGTTTGTTGCCGGGCGCGGGACTTCAGAGTCTGCAATCGTGCCAGCCAATCGCGCGTGATGCCCTGCCCCGTCGCGATCTGTTGCCAGCGACTTTCCAGTCGAGCCAGCGTCAGCCGGCGCAGATTTTTTTCCCGCAATGTTTGGATGAAATCATCGCGACGCAGCCATTCATTCTCATCCTGCGGAAAATACGGGCTCGACAGCAGCACGCCCCATTCCGCAACCGACAGTTCACTTTCCAGCGCCCGCAGCAGCAGCAACAGATGCGCCACCAACGGATAATCCGCCAGCGGTTGACCGGCGCTGATGTTGATCTGGTCACTCCAATGGAATTCGGTAGCGTCCTGCTGTTGCGACCACAGGCTTTGACACCATTGCCGCACCTGCGCGCGTCGTGATTGCAGGCCCGGCATCACGATCGCGATACGTTGTCCTGGCTGGCGCCGATGCAAAGCCCATTGAATGGCAGCACAAAACTGCGCATCCACCTGCGGAAACGCAGCCACCTGGTTTTGGCTTTGGTTGGGCGGCCGGTTGGAAAAGTGAACGTCGATGCCATCGTCCTGCAGCCAACGCACCAAGCGTTGCAGCTGCGGTTCTTCCGGATCATTAAAACCGTGCAGGAATATCTGGCGTGGCAAAGTGGATTTGATTGCAGCGCCTTGGGCCACAATCCAGTCGCACAACCCCGCGCCATCCAGCAACTGATCCCGCGAAAGCCGCTCACGGAATTCCCGGTGCCATTGCGCGAAGTACTGCTGCTCTATTCTTTCGCCCTGCTGCCATTGCGCCGGAGGCAGGCACCAACGCTGCACCAACGCGCGGGCTTGCTCGGCCAGCGCGGCAAATCCTTCCGCGTCCGGGGTACTGTCTTGCTTTTCGACAATTTGCCGCCATATCAGGGAAGACTGGCGCGGGCTCAGCAATCGAGGCGGTGGCGATGTGCCAGGCAGAAGGCTGATCTGCTCGAACAGGCGTTGCAGCCAGCGATCCAGCGGCAGAGCATCCAGTCGCGGCCAGGTGACCGCGCCCTGTTGCAACATCCAAGTGTCATGATCCCGAATCAACCAGGCCGACAGACGCCGGTTCGGCGTCAGAATCAGTACATCTGGCTGGCAGGCGGTGAAATCCAGGGCAATGACATTCACGGTGCTGAAATACCCCGGATTAACGGTCTCACAAACAAGTCAACGGTCTCGCAAGAAGTAGATGCCTAACTTAAAGACAGCGCCTGGATTGAAGAAATCTGCCGGCACGATAGGGATTCCAAACTGTCATCGCCCCAGCGATTACGCTAGAATCAAGCCGGTGATGATACCCAAAAGCTAGTTGAAATAGGACTCAAATACAATGCCACAGCCCAGCGTCGACGACCTCAACATTCTGTCGCAGCAATTGCTGATCACGCCGGAACAGCTGAAGAAAGAGCTACCTCTGACCGAGAAGACCATCGCCACCGTGGTGCAAGGTCGGCAGGACGTACGCAATATTCTGGACCGCAAAGACAACCGCCTGTTCCTGGTGATCGGTCCCTGCTCCATTCACGACATAGAAGCTGCCAAGGATTATGCCCGCCGCCTGAAGAAACTGGCAGACGAGGTGTCTGATACCTTGCTGCTCGTAATGCGCGTCTATTTTGAAAAACCCCGTACCACCGTGGGTTGGAAAGGTTTGATCAACGACCCTTATCTGAACGACAGCTTCAAAATTCAGGACGGTCTGCACATTGCACGCCGCCTGTTGCTCGATCTGGCAGAGATGGGTCTTCCCACCGCAACGGAAGCGCTTGACCCGATTTCGCCGCAATATTTGCAGGATCTGATCAGCTGGTCCGCTATCGGTGCCCGCACCACCGAATCCCAGACTCACCGGGAAATGTCCAGCGGCCTGTCATCCACCGTAGGCTTCAAAAATGGCACCGACGGCAGCCTGACCGTGGCGGTGAATGCACTGCAGGCCGTATCCAGCCCGCACAGTTTTCTGGGCATGAACGAGCAAGGTCAGGTGTCCGTCATCAACACTCGCGGTAACCCGTATGCTCACGTGGTTCTGCGCGGCGGCGGCGGCAAGCCCAACTATGATTCCGTCAGTGTCGCTCTGGCGGAAAAAGAGCTGCTGGCAGCCAAAGTGTCGCAAAACATCATGGTGGACTGCAGCCACGCCAACTCCAACAAAGACCCAGGCCTGCAACCACTGGTCATGGAAAACGTGACCAACCAGATTCTGGAAGGCAACAAATCCATTATCGGTCTGATGGTGGAAAGCCATATCAACTGGGGCGCCCAGAAGATCCCGGCTGATCTGTCCCAGCTAAAGTATGGCGTTTCGGTGACGGATGCCTGTATCGATTGGGCGACCACCGAAACGGCCGTCCACAAAATGGCGGAAAAACTGCGGCCGGTGCTGCCCAAGCGTAATGCTTGATCATGTGCACGGGTGATTAGCTAAAGCGGTAACGAAAAAGGGCCTGAAAAAGGCCCTTTTTTATTGCTGGTCGGAATGTCGTGCTTATTTGAAATAGGCGTTTTCGCGTACAGTGTGGTCGGTAGTATCGGTTACCCGCTTCAATTGCGGTACTTTCTCTAACAGCGTTTTCTCGATACCCTGCTTCAGCGTCACGTCCACCATGCCGCAGCCTTGGCAGCCGCCGCCGAACTTCAGCACCGCCAGGGTGTCGTCTTCCAGCAGTTCTATCAACTGCACATTGCCACCGTGGGATGCCAGCTGCGGGTTGATCTCGCTGTACAGGATGTAATTGATTTTCTGCTCAACAGAGGCGTTATCGTCAATCTGCGGAACCTTGGATTTGGGTGCACGGAAAGTGAGCTGCCCACCCATTCGGTCCTTGGCATAGTCAATGACGGCATCCTGCAGATACGGCACGCTGGCGCCATCGATGTAAGCGGCGAAACCATCCAGCTCCAGTCGGGTATCGGTGGGTTCGTTCTCGCCGGCGGTGCAATAGGCCATGCAGCATTCCGCATGGGGCGTACCCGGCCGTTCGACAAAGATCCGCACACCCATGCCCGAGCTTTCCTGCTTTTGCAACAAACCGCGCAGGTATTCCTGGGCCGACTCGGTAACCTTGATGAAGCTGTCCGTCATATACCAACCTGTTGATTGAAAGGGAAATCGTGCCGGTGCACGTCCACCCTGAAT
>DATLII010000620.1:0-3982 GCA_035539495.1 Dongiaceae bacterium | reverse complement strand
GCATTGTACCGTGCAAATTTTCTGCGCCGATTGTTCCTGCCGAAAGAGCGAATCGCAATAGCGCCAGTGCAACTGGTTATCGCGGAAAACGACGCTTATGTCAGCACTGGCATTTTTGATGACATGGCGCGTTGGGTGCCGCAACTGTTTGTGAAGCGCGTGCGCGGTGGACATTGGTTGCCACTGAAGCAGCCGCAGAAAGTGGCGAAACTGATTGCGGATTTCGTGCGTGCCTTGGAGGGTAAAGAGGAAGGTAATGACGGCGACAAACTGGATTCCCAGCGCTGCAATACCGCATTACGCGAATTCACCGGCAAGCAGGTGTTGGTGACGGGCGCCGCCAGCGGTATTGGTCGCGCCACGGCGCTGGCATTCGCGGAGCAGGGCGCAAATCTGATTCTGGCGGACTTGAATCTGGAAGGTGCGGAACGTACAGCGTTGCTTGCGCGCTTGCACGGCGTTTCTGCCTGGGCTTGTCGTGTGGATGTGGGCGACGGTACGGCTATGCGCACATTTGCCGATGGCGTGGAAGCTGCTTTTGGTATTCCCGATATTGTGGTCAACAACGCAGGTATTGGCATGGCGGGCGGTTTGCTGCGCACCAGCGAGCAGGATTGGGAACGCAT
The DNA here is from genome assembly GCA_035539495.1 of Dongiaceae bacterium. Taxonomy (GTDB): domain Bacteria; phylum Pseudomonadota; class Gammaproteobacteria; order Pseudomonadales; family Ketobacteraceae; genus Ch67. Next base: position 3,356 of record DATLII010000620.1, on the reverse strand, counting down.
TCTGCGCGTGAATCTGTGGGGGATCATTCATGGCACACGTTTTTTTGGCGAACGCATGGTGCGCGATGGCGGTGGTCATATCGTGAATGTGGCATCGGCTGCTGCGTTCACGCCGTCGCGGACATTTCCCGCCTACGCGACGACCAAAGCTGCGGCCCTGATGTTGAGTGAATGTGCTCGTGCGGAATTCGCTGCGCTGGGGGTGGGTGTCAGCACGGTGTGCCCCGGTTTTGTCGACACGGGAATTGCTCTGGCGACGCAATACGCCGGCGTGAGTGGAGAAGAACAGCAACGGCGGCGGGAGCGGGCTGCCACCCTGTACCGGCGTCGTGGCTTTACGCCGGACAAAGTGGCGCAGGCGATTGTGCAAGCAGTGCGTCGCAATCGCGCATTGACGTTAGTCGGCGCGGAAGCGGTGGGGGCGCGCTGGCTGAGCCGTTATCTGCCTTGGGTTGCGCGCGTGTTCGCACGCATCGATTTTTCGCCCAGCTGATTTTTTGAATAATTGAGACTGTTTTGATTTGTGCCAAGGAGTATTCCGGTATGTCCTCTGTATCGCAATCGGCCGCGCTGCCAGCGCGCAATGTGAAATTCCAGTGGGAGCGCACACCGCATCCGTGGTTGCCCGACGATCCTTTTGTTGCCCACTTCATTAATGTGTTGCATTTGCTGCTGCCGGAAGGCGAGCTCTGGTTCTGCCGCTTGTACAACCAGGCATTGCCTGATGTGAAAAATGAAGCCTTGCGTGCCGATATCAAAGGTTTCATTCGTCAGGAAGCCATTCATTCCCGCTCGCACCAGTCGGTGCTGGATCGCTATTTTTCCGATGCGGGCATCGACACAGCGCCTTATACCCAACATGTGCGCTGGTTATTCACGGAACTATTGGGAGATCATCCGCTCGGTATTCATTCGCGCTGGCAATGGGTGAATCGGGCCTGGCTTACATTTCGTCTGGGAATCATTGCGGCAATTGAACACTTTACCTGCGTAATAGGGCGCTGGATTCTGGAATGCCGTGGGCTGGATGCGGCGGGTGCAGATCCCGTGATGATGGATCTATTGCGTTGGCATGGCGCTGAGGAAGTGGAGCATCGCAATGTGGCGCACGATCTATTCGTGCAGCGCGGTGGTGGCTATCTGTATCGAGTGGCATTGATGTTGCTGGTAGGCCCCATGCTGCTACTGTTGTGGTTTTTGGGCACGCACTTTTTCCTGCAGCAGGAAAAAAGCACACGGCAGCGTTTCAGCTTTCTGCGCGAATGGCGCCGCGCCGCCAGGCAGGACCGATTACCAACCCAGGCATTCCTGTTCTGGTCGGTATGGCGCTATTTGCGGCCGGGTTATCATCCCCGCGATGAGGCTGACACTGAGCAGGCCCTGGATTATTTGCAGAAATCACCAGCCGTGAATGCTGCCGTTCGCCGCTGAAATAAATCGGAAACACCGGGAGAGGTCTGCGGGCCTTGCATGTCAAACACACAATAAAAACGGAATTGTTCACATGAAAAAACTGGTTGTCGGTTCATTGGCACTGGCCCTGGTGGCTCAATCGACGGTTGCGATCCCTTCCAATTATATCGAGCCGGTGTGGCGGCCGTTCCTGTTGCTGGCGGGTGACGGTGATCCGGCACAGGCATCGCAGCGTTTACAGCGCATCAAGCAATTGCAGACCACCATGCTCAATCACACTCGCTACGACGCCGAGACGCAGGCGTTCATCGACAGCCTGTGGCGATCGTTGGAAAAATTCGATTTGAACGGCTTCTATACTTCGTTGCCGGATGAGAAAGGGCGCCAGCGTGAATTGAATGTGCGTGGCCTGTGGCAGAACGATGCCTACTTATACGAACGGGTGCCGGCCGCCAAGCTGAATGGCAGTGTTGCAGAGCTTCCCTTGGGCCACACGGAATTCAAAGTGGGCGCATTGCGACTGGAATCTTTTACGGGGCCTCGTCGCTATGTGCTGAATGGTCAGGCGCGCGTTGGCGCGGGGGCGTCGAGCTGGCAAACCATTCGCCAGGCGGGCGGCGAAATTATCGCACTGGCGTCGTACGTGCCCTATGTGCCGGACAGTGCGGCAAAGCCTGAATTATTGGCACAAAATCGCGCGGCCATCCGGCAATACAATCCGGCATTGGGTGCGAAGGACGTGGAGTTTCTGCTGCCGTTATGGACGGCATTTCCCCACTTGGCACAACTGATCGCGTCGCTGGCGAATATCGATGATGTATTGGTAGAGGAAAACAATCAGCAGGGCTACAGCGTTTATACCGCCAGTCTGGCGTTGGATAAAAGCCGGCTCAGTGTGCGCTATCCGGCGTTGGGTACTTACCTGGAGAAAGTGGGTGACTTGCTGGTGGCGAATGTCGAACTGCACGATGAGAACGGTCGGCTGGCGCGCATCGAGATTGATACTCGCACTGCGCGTCTTCGCATTGAAACGGTATTGTCATTGGGTGGTGTGGTGCCGACGCGCAACGGTGAACTGCTGATGGACAAGGTGCGCAAGCTGGGCGACGAGCCGGTAAATCTGAAACTGGTGGCCGGCGCTGATGTGGATGTGTTCGGTGTGCGAACCCACGTCAGCAATTTAACCGCGCAATTGCATTATCAGCCGGAAGGTCAGCAGTTGGTATTAGGTGCGAGCATCAACAAGGTGCCGGACGTGACGGTGGACGGCGCCTTTATGGGTGTGGTGTCCACCGGCGTGATCGATGCGTTTATTCCCGGCGACATCGACGGCATCGTCACCGAATTTTTCCGCGTGGCCTGCGAAGGTAATTTGGGCAACGGCATTACCGCGGGCGCGGAACTCCGCAATACCCAGGAGCCGGGCCTGATCAACGTCAAGGTGAACGGCACGGTGGTAACGCTGGACAATAGTTTCGTGCAGATGGGGCTACGCATCTTCAATACGCGGATGATTCCGAACGACCAGGCGTCGGACGAAATACAGCATTTGTTCTTCGCTACTCAGGAAGCGTTCTATCAGGATTTCGATCATTTCCTGGCGAGTCGCAATCTTTGAAGGCCTTGGCATGGTAACGGAAAACTACACGCGGGGATTTTTCGTGCGGGCGTTGGAAAGGCTTTGCGTCAGCCGGGGTGTGGATGTGAATGCGCTGTGGGAGCAACAGGGCCTGCAGCCGCCGCAAACGTGGGCGGTGGACACGTCATTCGATGCAGTTCACATCAGCCGTTTACTGGATGCCGCAGTAACGACATTGCAAGACCCGGTGCTAGGACTCAATCTGGCGCGCTTTGTGGACTATCCGCATTTTGGCGCGCTGGGGCTGTGTTTGGCCACGGGTGTTTCGGTGCAGCAATTGTTGCACCGAATGGTGCGCTACCAC
>DATLII010000619.1:0-7161 GCA_035539495.1 Dongiaceae bacterium | reverse complement strand
GCGGGAACTGGGTCCGGTGGTGGCGGCGCTGCTGTTTGCTGGTCGTGCCGGTTCTGCGCTGACGGCTGAGATTGGTCTGATGAAAGCCACCGAGCAATTGGCCAGCATGGAAATGATCGGCGTCGATCCGCTGCGTCGCATCATTGCGCCGCGTTTCTGGGCCGGTTTTTTGTGCATGCCGACGCTGGCGCTGATCTTTTCTGCCGTCGGTATCTGGGGCGGCTATTTGGTGGGCGTGCCCTGGTTGGGCGTGGATGACGGTTCCTTCTGGTCCAACATGCAGGACAGCGTGGATTGGAGCGAAGACGTCATGAACGGCATCATCAAAAGTTTCGCCTTTGGCACGGTCGTGACCTGGATCGCTGTATTTCAGGGCTACGACACCGTGCCGACATCGGAAGGCATCAGCCGTGCGACGACACGCACCGTGGTCTATGCCTCCCTGGCCGTGCTCGGCCTGGATTTTCTGTTAACCGCAGTCATGTTTGGAGATTTGTAAGATGCGCATGCGTACCCTGGAACTGACCGTCGGTGCTTTCATGCTGGCGGGTGTGCTGGCGCTGGTATTCCTGGCCCTGCGGGTGAGCGGGCTCAGCGCCGACAGTGGCGAAGATACTTACCGCATCAAGGCCAAGTTCGAGAACATCGGCGGCCTCACTGTGCGCGCCAAGGTCACCATGGCCGGCGTGGTGGTGGGTCGGGTGGCCAATATCTACCTGGACCACGATGATTTCGTCGGCGTCGTGGAAATGGACATCTATAAGAGCGTGAACAACCTGTCCACCGATACATCCGCTTCTATCCTCACTGCCGGCGTGCTGGGCGAGAAATACATCGGGCTGATCGTTGGCGCCGAGGACGAAAATCTGAAAGAAGGTGGCGAGATCGTGGACACGCAATCCGCCATGGTGCTGGAAGATCTGATCGCCAAATTCGTGGTGAACAAGGTTGGCAGCAGCGAGAGCGAGGAAGCCGGCGGTGCTGAGGAGCCCAAGAGTGAGTAAAGTGGTGCAGGTGGGCGCCGGCCGCATGGCGGTGCAGGGCGACATGCTGGTGGCGGATGCTCTGACTCTGCGCAGCGCTGGCGAAGCGCTACTACCAGCGCTGAACAGCCCGGTAACGGTTGATCTGGCAGCCGTGGAAGGAGTGGGCAGCGTTGGCGTGTCGGTGTTGCTGTGCTGGATGCGGGCGGCGGAAAAACTGGGCAAGTCCCTGATTTTCGTCAACATGCCGGACCGTATGTACGATGTCAGCCGGGTCAGTGGCCTGGATGAAGTCATTCCCCAGGGCCGTTGACACGCCCGCCTGTTCAGCTTGGACCCGCTTTTGATTACAATGGCGGCCCGATTCGGCATCCATCCCGCAGCCTGTCATTCCGGCATGTTTCGCCATGATTGAGCCACACCCAGAACAGGATCCCATTTCATGATCAGTGCAGACGACATCAAACAACGCATCGAATCCGGTCTGCCGGGCGCCGAAGTACAGGTGCGGCTGGACGGGAACAAGTGCGTGGTCGCTGTCGTTTCAGCCGCATTTGACGGACTGCGTACCGTGAAGAAACAGCAGCTGGTGTACGGCTGCCTGAACGACATCATCGCCAGTGGCGAACTGCACGCAGTCAGCATGCATACCTATACCCCCGCCGAATGGGCGACCCAGAAGAAACTGGGCGTACCCGGGTTGTAATCCACACGAGGCCTCATCATGGACAAACTGATTATCACCGGAGGCAGACGTCTCGACGGTGAAATCCGCATTTCCGGCGCCAAGAATTCCGCGCTGCCGGTGCTGGCTGCCACTCTGCTGTGCAGCGAGCCCACCAAGGTATGCAACCTGCCGCACCTGCAGGACATCACCACCATGATCGAGCTGCTGGGCCAGATGGGCGTGGAGCTGATCATCGACGACAAACTGAACGTGGAAGTGAATGCCCGCACCATCAAGGAACTGAACGCGCCCTACCAATTGGTAAAAACCATGCGCGCTTCGATCCTGGTGCTCGGCCCGCTGGTTGCTCACTTCGGTGAAGCCCATGTGTCGTTGCCCGGCGGTTGCGCTATCGGCAGCCGGCCGGTGGACTTGCACCTGAAAGGCCTGGAAGCCATGGGCGCCGAGATTCAATTGGAAGCCGGCTACATTCACGCCTATGCGAAGAACGGGTTGAAAGGCGCCCGCATCGTGCTGGACACCATCACCGTGACCGGCACTGAAAACCTGATGATGGCGGCGACGCTGGCCAAGGGTCAGACCATTCTGGAAAACGCCGCGCGCGAACCGGAAGTGCTGGATCTGGCGGAGTGTCTGAACAAGATGGGTGCCGATGTGCAGGGCGCGGGCACCGACACCATCATCATCAACGGCGTGGATCGCCTGTACGGCTGCGACTACACCGTGATTCCCGATCGCATCGAAACCGGCACCTATCTGGTGGCGGGCGCGATCAGCCGGGGCCGCGTAAAGTTGAAGCAGACCCGCCCGGACTTGCTGGATTCAGTGCTGCTCAAATTGCTGGATGCGGGCGCCCACATCAGCACAGGTCCCGACTGGATCGAGTTGGACATGAAGGACAACCGGCCGCGCTCGGTGAACATCCGCACTGCGCCGTATCCCGCGTTTCCCACTGATATGCAGGCCCAGTTCACCGCGCTCAACTGCGTGGCGGAAGGCACCGGCACCATCATCGAAACCATTTTCGAAAACCGCTTCATGCACGTGCCTGAACTGAGCCGCATGGGCGCCAATATCGCCTTGGAAGGCAACACCGCCATTGTTAAAGGCGTTGAAAGCCTGACCTGTGCGCCAGTAATGGCTACCGACCTGCGTGCATCCGCTGGCTTGGTGCTGGCGGGTCTGGCAGCCCACGGCGACACATTGGTGGATCGCATTTACCACATCGATCGCGGCTATGAGAGCATCGAAGAAAAACTGCAGCGTCTGGGTGCGCAGATCCAGCGCGTGCCGTCGTGAGTAGAGAGTTTTAAGCATGAGCCAGATCCGCATCGCGCTGTCCAAAGGCCGCATTCTTGATGAAACCCTGCCGTTGCTGAAAACGGCGGGTATCGAGTTGCTGGAAGAACCGTCTAAAAGCCGCAAGCTGATTTTTCCCACCACCAATCCCAACGTGGAAATCATCATCATCCGCGCAACCGACGTGCCGACCTTCGTTGAGCATGGCGCGGCGGATATTGGCGTGGCGGGCAAAGATGTGCTGATGGAGCACGGCGCTCGTGGTGTTTATGAACCACTGGATCTGAAAATTTCGCGCTGCAAATTGATGGTGGCGGCGAAGACAGCGCCGGATGTACGCAATGGCCGGTTGCGGGTGGCCACCAAGTTCGTCAACATCACCAAACGCTACTACGCCGAAAAGGGCGAGCAGGTGGAAGTGATCAAACTGTACGGTTCGATGGAGTTGGCGCCGTTGGTGGGGCTGGCGGATCGCATCGTGGACATCGTCGACACCGGCAACACACTGCGAGCGAATGGTTTGGAGCCGACGGAGCTGATCGCTGAAATCAGTTCACGCCTGATCGTGAACAAGGCGTCGATGAAAACCAAGCACGCGGTTATTCAGCGGTTGATTGATCAATTGAGTGTGGCTGTGGAGAATGCGAGTCGCTGACATTTCCGTGAGTTGAGGCTGTTTGTCTTTCAAGACACGCTGTAAATACATCCCTGTACGCTCGTCAGCGGCCGTCCATGGCCGCTGACGGTCTTGAAAGACAAACAGCCTCAACTCTCGATAGTGTGCCGACTCTGTAACGTAGAAAACGAGGTAACTGCATGAATTTCGACATCACAGAACTGGATGCCAATCAAAGCGATTTTGCGCAGCGCCTGGATGCGTTGCTGGCCTGGGAAAGTGTGTCGGATCAACATGTGCAGCATGCAGTGGAGAATATCGTCAGTAATGTGCGTCAGCGTGGTGATGCCGCATTGTTGGAATACACGCACACGTTTGATCGCCTGAATGCGCAGTCTGCTGCGGATCTGGTGGTGCCTGACGCACGTCTGCAGCAAGCCCTGGAAAAAATCTCGCCGGATCAGCGCAAGGCGCTGGAAACCGCCGCGCAACGCATTCGCACCTATCACGAAAAGCAGAAGCAGACTTCCTGGCAGTTCACTGAAGCAGATGGCACTGTACTGGGCCAGAAAATATCGCCGCTGGATCGCGTCGGTATTTATGTGCCGGGTGGCAAGGCGTCATATCCGTCGTCGGTTTTGATGAACGCGATTCCGGCGAAGGTGGCCGGTGTGCAGGAAGTGGTGATGGTGGTGCCCACGCCTGGTGGTGAAGTGAATGAGATGGTATTCGCGGCGGCGGCAATTGCGGGTGTGGACAAGCTGATCACGGTCGGCGGTGCTCAGGCAGTGGCTGCGTTGGCATACGGCACTGAAACTATACCGCGCGTGGACAAGATTGTTGGCCCCGGCAATATCTATGTGGCCACCGCCAAGCGTCTGGTGTTTGGTCAGGTCGGCATCGACATGATTGCAGGGCCCTCGGAAATCCTGGTGGTGTGCGACGGCAAAACCGATCCGGACTGGATTGCGCTGGATCTGTTCTCGCAAGCGGAACACGATGAGGACGCGCAGTCGATTCTGATTTCACCGGATCGCGAGTTTCTGCAGCAAGTGAAAGCGTCGATGGCTCGACTGCTGCCTACACTGGAGCGGGAGAGTATCGCCCGTGTGTCATTGAAAAATCGCGGTGCCCTGATTGCGGTGAAGGATCTGGATCAAGCAGCGGAGATCACCAACCGTATCGCGCCGGAGCACTTGGAGTTATCAGTGGAAGATCCAGTGGCGCTGGCCGACAAGGTGCGTCACGCGGGAGCGATTTTCATGGGGCGTCACACGCCGGAAGCGATTGGTGATTATTGTGCCGGCCCCAATCACGTATTGCCTACATCAGGCACTGCGCGTTATTCATCGCCGCTGGGGGTGTATGATTTTCAGAAGCGCACGTCGCTGATTCATTGTTCGCCGAAAGGCGCCAGCGAGTTGTCGAAAGTGGCGTCGGTGTTGGCGCGAGGGGAAAGTCTGACTGCGCACGCGCGGTCGGCGGAATATCGTATTCTGAAGTGATTCGAAAAAGTGGTGACGCTACGGCGCACCACTCACAACCTATTTTTCAATCCAGCAACAAACACATCTTTCTGCGGATCGCAGATTCAAACCGAAACGTTAATCACCTGACCGGCTACCCCACCACTGGAAGACAGGGTCGGCATCGGCGGTATGGCCTGCAGCAGTTGCAGTGCTCCCTGCTCCTGGATTTCCATGGCTTTTTTCAGCACGGCAACGCTTGTGGATTGCTGTAGCTGAACATTGGACATGTGGGTAGCCAGGCTGGCGATGGTGGATGAATCCATTAATGATTCTCTTGCAATACGGATGTGGGCCTATAGATGTTATCGGCTGGAATCCCGAATACTTTAGTCATGACGCACCCGAATTTAACAGGTTCCGCTCCCAACCGAGTTGGCTATACTGACCTCGATACTCAGAGCCATCGGTTATTTAAGGAGCAACAGACATGGACGCCGCGCAACAAAGCGCCAGTCAGGCCGACATTCTTGCAGATGCCATTTTCAACCAACTATCCAATAGTGAAAATTCTTTTGCAGACACAATGAGTTGCCTCGTCCAGTCGGTGCGAAAGCGCCTCGGCATGGAAGTCGCGTTTGTGTCTGAGTTCGTGGATGGGAACCGGATGTTTCGCTTTGTCGACTCGCAGGACGGGGTGGACATCATTGCGCCCGGGCAGGGTGGTCCTTTGGATGAAAGCTATTGCCAGCGGGTGGTGGACGGGCGTTTGCCCGAGCTCATCCCCGACGCGCAGCAACTGCCTTCAGCCTGTGTTTTGCCAGTGACTCGCAGCCTTCCGGTGGGCGCTCATGTCAGCGTGCCCATTCGATTAACCGGCGGTGGTGTGTTCGGTACGTTTTGCACCTTCAGCCGCTATGGTGATGAGCATCTGGATGAGCGTGATCTGGCGATGGTGCGGGTGTTCGCTGATCTGGCGGGCGCTTTGATCAGCAAGCATCTGAGCGTGTTTGAAAGTGTGCAGCAGGCGCGGTCGCGGATTTCGGATCTGATGTCCAATGACCAGCTGATATTGGTGGGTCAGCCTATCGTGGATCTGCAAAGCGGCGAGACGATGGGGTATGAGTTGCTGTCGCGTGTGGGTGGGCCGGATCACATACCACCGGACGTGTTGTTCGATCAGGCCTCACGCGTGGGGCTGTCCAATGCGTTGGGCGTGAGGACCGTTGAAAAAGCTCGCCAGGTATTAAGGCGCGTGTCCGGAGGCCCTTTTATTGCGTTGAATCTCACGCCTGATTTCATTCTGAACAACAATGTGGCTGATCTATTTGGATCGGATCCTATCGACAATCTGGTGCTGGAAATTACCGAGCATGCGGTCATCAAGGATTACACTGCCTTGCGGGAGCGATTGGAGCCGTTACGCAGGCGAGGCGCGCGGGTGGCAATCGACGATGCCGGTGCCGGCTATGCCAGCTTGCGCCACATTCTGCAATTGATGCCCGACATCATCAAATTGGATATCAGCCTTATCAAGGACATTGACCGGGACAGCGAGCGTCAGGCTTTGGCCACTGCGCTGATCTCGTTTTCCCGTTGCCGCCGTTACCATTTGATTGCGGAAGGTATCGAGCGGGCCGAGGAATTGGCGACGCTGCAGTCCTTGGGCACTGAGTGGGGGCAGGGGTATTTCTTTGCCCGGCCGCAGCCACTGCCGGTGGTGTGGAATTGAGATCGGAGTCCCGCTAAGTGTTGATGGGAGCCATGTAGTGGGTTGCAGGTAAGCTGCAATGGAATCCGCGGAAACACCCCGGCCAATCATATTGCCCGGGGTGTTTTGTTTTAGTGAGGCGCGTATTTCTTGGTAGTCAGCTCGCCGGCTTCCGGTTTTTTGAGACTGTAGGCTTGCGCAGTGGCTGCTGGTGTCAGTTCGTCGATGTCCGTCACAAAGCGTTCCACCGGTTGTACGGTGACGTTTCCGGCATTGTCAGCAATCAAATCAAACACGTGCCAGTACCTTGCGGATCTGTCTCCCTCCGCTTGCGTGGAATTGAAAATGTGAATGTTGCCGCTCAGATTCATCTCCACACGCGCAGGAGATGCGTAGAT
>DATLII010000618.1:0-2917 GCA_035539495.1 Dongiaceae bacterium | reverse complement strand
CATCCAGACCGCCTGATAACGGGTTTCCGTGTCCCATTGTTCCAACACGCCGGGTTCGGCCTCCACCTCCACATCTACCGTGGAATCCCACAGCAAAGCCAGTCGGTGATACGCAATGTAGGCCGCGCTACCACCCACCTTATCCTTGTCGACATAGAATGTCGGCGCTAACTGCCAGAAGTGATAACCGAGTACGTCCTGGCCGTTCACCACAAATTGCAGCGCGGTGTTGTCCTCGGTATCCGCATACAACAAGGCAAACCAGGCGTGGGGTGCAATGGTGTCTAGCGCGGAATAATCTTCGCTGTCGCCCAATTTTGTCGTATCGAAATTCGGCTGATTGACGAGAGTGGCCAGCGTCGCCTGTTGGCCCACGGACGCGGGATATACCACTTGCTGCGGCTCCAGTTTTTGTTGGCGCAGCATCACGCCTTCGGCATCATATTCGGCAATACGCACTTGTCCGCCTGATGCATCCACCGCGTAATCCATCACGGCGGTTTGTGTGTGCGTGAGTGTTTCCACCCGACCACTGGCCAAATTCAGTCGACGCAGATTCCACAGGTGATTGTGATCGGACAGGAAATAAATGCTTTTTCCATCGGCGGAAAAACGTGGTTGCTGTTCCAGATCCGCATTCGCAGTCAGCGGTCGCCAAGTACCGGTTGCCAGATCCAGCAACTCGAGATTCCAGCCAGTAGCCTGACGCCGGATCGCTGCCACCAGATATTTGTCGTCCGGCGACCAGGCGATCTGGCCCAGCGTGTCACCAATCGGCAACGCCTGCAGCAATTGCTGCAATTCGCCATCACCGTCCAGCAACGCGATCTGATTATTGCCACCTTGCACATGCACAGCCGCGATGCGCTCGCCGCTGCTGGACCAGGCAATACGCGGATAACGACCGCACTGCGTAATACGCCGCCAGTGACCATTATCTTTCAGCCGGTACAGATCGGTGTACACCTTGCGGTTATCGCACACTGCTTCCTGCGCCAGCAAAACGCCCTTGGTGGGATGCACATCGAATTGCACGAAGCGCTCCACTTTGGCGACGCGGGTCTCCTGACCTTGCGCATCGATGCGTTGCAGACTGGGTTTGCGACGACCGTCATTGCGGTAGTAGTAGAAATCGCCGTTGGCCAGCCAGATCGGATTGGTGTTGACGCGGCCATCACTAACAACCGACGCTTCCTCGCTTGCCGGCAATTGCTGCATCTGCGCCGAGAATTTTGCTGTTAAGTATTCGGTGTACTGCTGCCACAGCGTTTCGGCATCAATGCCGAACGTATCCTGCGCCCGACTATTCATGCGCCAGGGAATCAGGTTGCCGTTCCAGTTTTTCAAATACGCCATCGCCTTGTCGTGGCCGTGGCGCTGCTCCAGGAATTCAAAAAAGTAATAGCCGTACAGATACACCTGACCCGACGGCCAATCAGTACCCCAATAACCCTGATAACTGGTTTGTGAATAGCTACGGAATCCCTTCTGGTATTCCGCGCGCATCATGGCGTCGTACAGCGCACTTTGGCCGCGCCCGAAACCTTTGGCGGCATCGGTTTCACCTTGCACCGCGAGCCCTTCGGTCAACCACAGCGGGCTGAAGGCTTGCGGAAAATTGAAGAATATCCGGCCGAACACATTGCGCAGGCCCTGCGGCAAACCATCAGCCTGATCCAGATGCAGGATGTGCGTGTATTCGTGCGTGAAAACCTGTTCGATCCAGTCGCCGTTATCCAGCAGTTCGCCATCGGTGGGCGCATTCATGAAAATGAAGAAACGGTTGTACGGCATCACCGACGCACCGCCGTTGGAACCGTCATAGGTGTCGCTGATCACCACTTCGGTTTTGGCGTGAGGCTGCCACTGCATCTTTGGCATCACGCGCTCATGCACCTGTTCGGCAATCGTGGCCAGGCGGCGAGCGAAATCCTGATGACGGGGTTGGTGATTGATGCGGAAATGCGTGGTTTCGAGGGTATTCCAGTCTTCCAGCGGGGATGGCATCAGCAGCGCGGCATCTTCCGGCGTATGAGCATACGCCGGGGGCAGCAGCACCAGAGCGCACAGCGCCAGCAATACAAGTTTACGCATACGTTGTCCTTGTTTTTCTTTGTTATTCCGATCAACGAATTCAAACTGCGCGTGAGTTTGATGATTTGCTTACGAGCGTTCAAAAATCAGATCCCACACCCCATGCCCCAGGCGCTCGCCCCGGGTTTCAAATTTGGTAATGGGACGATAATCCGGACGCGGCGCATACTGGCCCGCACCGGCGCGATTGACGAAACCGTCCGCCGCGCTCATCACTTCCAGCATTTGCTCGGCATAATGTTCCCAGTCGGTCGCCAGATGGAAATAACCACCGACCTTCAGCTTGGTGCGAATCTGCTGGGCGAATTCCGGTTTGACGATGCGGCGCTTGTGGTGCTTCTTCTTGTGCCAGGGATCGGGAAAAAACAGCTGCACGCCGTCCAGGCTGCTATCGGGAATACACCGCGCCAACACATCGATAGCGTCGTCACAGAATACTTTCAGGTTGTGCACATCGGCGCGGTCGGCGTCATTGATCAGCTTGCCCACGCCAGGACGATGCACTTCCACCCCGATGTAGTTCTGCTGTGGTGCATTCTGCGCCATCTGCAACAACGACGCGCCATTGCCAAAACCAATCTCCAGAATCACCGGGCCGTCATTGCCGAACAGCGCAGAATAATCCAGCGGCCCTCCGTCCAGCGTCAGGCCGTAGTCTTCCCACAGGGTTTCCAGCGCACGACTTTGGCCTTCAGTCAGTCGGCCCTGCCGACGTACAAAACTGCGCACGCGGCGCTGCTGCGGCGCGGAATCATTTCCATCAGCGGCATCAATCGGGGACGAGTTCAGAAAAAAGTTCCTTCAATGGGGGATGAGGCACTGG
>DATLII010000617.1:0-2549 GCA_035539495.1 Dongiaceae bacterium | reverse complement strand
TGATCAATCGGACCCCACACAGGATTAGTCCTCCATGGATCTGAACGTCGTCATTTTGGCGGCGGGCAAAGGCACCCGCATGAAGTCCAGCCTGCCCAAAGTGCTGCAACCCCTCGCCAAGAAACCATTGTTATCCCATGTTCTTCAGACCAGCCTGCAGCTTAAGGCGACGCGGGTTATTGTGGTTCACGGTTACGGTGGCGATCAGGTAAAGGACATGATTAGCCAGCAGTTTCCCGACAGCCCCATCGAATGGGTGGAACAGAAGGAACAACTGGGCACCGGGCACGCCGTGAAGCAGGCTCTCCCGCAATTGCAGGCCGGCAGTCGCACCCTGGTGTTGTATGGCGATGTGCCTCTGATTCGCGCTGAAACGCTCAACCAATTTTTGCAGACAGTCGGTACTGGCCAATGCGGTGTGCTGACAGTGAAACTGGCGGAACCGAAGGGCTACGGCCGTATTGTGCGTGACGACACAGGTGTTGTGCGCCAGATCGTGGAAGAAAAGGACGCCAGCCCCGACATTCGCAAAATCGATGAAGTCAGTACCGGCATCCTGCTGGCAGACACCCGTGATCTGCAAACCTGGTTGCCCAAAGTCACCAATCAGAATGCACAGGGCGAATACTATCTGACAGATCTAATCAAGATTGCCAATGATCACGATGCCGCTGTTACTGCGAGCCTGGTGGAGAATCCCGCCGAAGTGGAAGGCGTGAACGACAAACATCAATTGGCTCGGCTGGAGCGCCTGTATCAGCAATTATTGGCGGACGAATTGATGGCTGCTGGTGCGACGTTGCTGGACCCAGCCCGCATCGATATCCGCGGCCGTGTGCGTGTGGGACAGGATTGCAGCATCGACGTGAACTGCGTGTTCGAAGGTGAGGTTGAACTGGGCGACAACGTGGAAATCAGCGCCAACTGCGTGCTGATCAATTGCAAGATTGGCAGCAATACCGTCGTTCATCCCAACTGCGTGATCGAGAAAGCGGTGATTGGAGAAGATTGTGAAGTCGGCCCGTTCGCCCGCATGCGCCCAGGCACCGAATTGAAAGAAAAAGCCAAAGTCGGCAATTTCGTCGAAACGAAAAATACTGTGCTAGGCAAAGGCAGCAAAGCCAGCCATCTCACCTATTTGGGCGACACCGTCACCGGCGAGAAGGTGAACGTGGGCGCCGGCACCATCACCTGCAATTACGATGGCGCCAATAAATTCAAAACCATCATCGGCGACGGCGCCTTTATCGGCTCCAACAGCTCGCTGGTGGCACCGCTGGAAATCGGTGCTGGCGCCACCATCGGCGCAGGCTCCACTATTACCAAAGGTGCGGATCCCAACGCTCTGACCGTGGCGCGCGCCAAACAGGTCACCATCTCTGGCTGGAAACGGCCAGAAAAGAAAAAGTGAAACCACAGGACTGAATTTCATGTGCGGAATCGTTGGTGCAGTCTCTACCCGTGATGTAACCCCCATTCTGTTGGAAGGTCTGAAGCGCCTGGAATATCGGGGCTATGATTCTGCCGGCATCGCCCGTTTCAGCGTCGGCCAGCCGGTGGATCGCATCCGCCGTATCGGCAAGGTACGCGAACTGGAGTCGGCGGTGAAAGCCAGCCAGAACCAGGGCACCATCGGCATTGCTCACACGCGCTGGGCGACACATGGCGTGCCGGCGGAACGCAATGCGCATCCGCACATGTCCGGGCACGAAGTGGCGGTGGTGCACAACGGCATTATCGAGAATCACGAAGAACTGCGCGCGTCGCTGGAAAAAGACGGCTACCAGTTCACGTCGGAAACCGATACTGAAGTGGTGGCGCACCTGGTGCACCAACAACTGGGTCGCGGCCTGGATCTGTTGAATGCGGTGAAAGCAACGACAGCCAAATTACGTGGCGCCTATGCGCTGGGCGTGATGACGGGTAAAGATCCCAACCGCGTTGTGGCTGCACGCGAAGGCAGCCCGTTGGTGTTGGGCGTGGGCCTGGGTGAAAACTTCATTGCGTCCGATCAGTTGGCCTTGTTGCCAGTGACCACCCGTTTCATTTTTCTGGATGAAGGTGACGTCGCAGAAATCACCCGCGACAGCATTCGCATCGAAGACAGCAAAGGTCGCGCGGTAGACCGTGCCATCAAGGAATATACCGGCGGCGATAGCTCCGCTGACAAAGGCGAATACCGCCACTTCATGTTGAAGGAAATTTTCGAACAGCCCACGGCTGTGCGTGCAACGCTGGAAGGTCGCACCAGTCTGGATGGGCTGAATGTGGATATCTTCGGCCCCGACGCGAAGAATATTTTTCCGAAAATCGAAGCGATTCAGATCGTGGCCTGCGGCACGTCCTACCATGCGGGCCTGGTGGCCAAGTACTGGTTCGAAGGGCTTGCCGGCGTGCAGTGCAACGTGGAAGTGGCCAGCGAATTCCGCTATCGCCGCACGGTATCGCGGCCGAATACATTGTTCGTCACCATTTCCCAATCCGGCGAAACCGCTGACACGCTGGCGGCATTGCGCGATGCCAAGGGTTATTTGTCAACGCTGACCGTG
>DATLII010000616.1:0-4050 GCA_035539495.1 Dongiaceae bacterium | reverse complement strand
AAAGACGGCATCCTCTGGCCGGACGCGCTGGCGCCGTTCCAGGTGGCACTGGTGCCGCTGAACAATCAGAAATCCCCTGCGGTACAGGAAGCAGCTGACAAGCTGTATCAAGCCCTGACAGCGGCCGGCGTGGAAGTGATTTACGATGATCGCAAGGAACGTCCGGGCGTGAAGTTTTCCGATATGGAGCTGATTGGCATTCCTCATCGCATCGTGATCAGCGACAGTGGCATCGAGAAAAAGGCGTATGAATACAAGCATCGCCGCACAGGGGAAAAACTGGATGTACCGGCGGATTCCGTGATCGAGTTCCTGCTGGCGCGCCTGCGGGGAGTTTGAGGTCCGGCTAAACTTTCAGGTTATGAATACGTTCAATCGCCGCCTGTTTCTGGCGTTAATGGGATGCAGTCTGGCCGCCCCGGGTACTACCTGGGCGGCCACCACCGAACGTCCTGACGACAAGATGCGCGTCCTGCTCAAGGACACCATCGACAAGGCCAATAGTTTCAAGGATCGCTTTGATGCTGAGGTCTGGCTGGTGGATATGTCCGGCCGGCTGGAGCGTTTCGTGAAGGATCCGGATGAGCGTCTGCATCTGCTGCGCATGGCACACGAGCAGGCCTTCCGCTTCGGGTTGAAGCCGGAACTGGTGTTGTCGGTGATTCATGTGGAAAGTCTGTTCGACCGCTTTGCACTGTCGCGGGTGGGTGCGCAGGGATTGATGCAGGTGATGCCGTTCTGGAAAGACGAGATCGGCAAACAGGAAGACAATCTGATCGATGTCAGCACCAATATCCGCTACGGCTGCGCCATTCTGAAAGCCTATCTGACCCGGGAAGACGGCAATCTGATGCGAGCACTGGCGCGCTACAATGGCAGCCGCGGCCAGCTCTGGTATCCGGCGAAAGTGTTCAACGCCTGGGAAAAATATTGGTATGTGAAAGGCTGATATATGAAAGGCTGATCACGCCGCTGCTGAATAACCCACTCGCGCTCTTCCCGCCCGTTTCGCTTCATACAACTGTTCATCTGCGGCCTGGATCAACGCCTGCAAGTCCATATTGGGCGTGGGTATCAGGGTTGCCACCCCCAAGCTGATAGTCACTATCTGCCCTTCCCCGACCGCGGCATGTTCGATGCGTTGCTCCAGCACACTGGCCAGCATGGCGCGCGCCACCGTCAGAGCACCGTCGGCATCCGTCTGCGGCAACAGGCAGACAAACTCCTCGCCACCGTAACGGGACAGGGAATCAAACGGCCGGTTCAACACCTGATGCAATGTCTGGCCAACCTTGCGCAGGCACACATCGCCCAGCACGTGGCCGTAGAAATCGTTGTACTTCTTGAAATGGTCGACGTCGATCAGAATCAATGACAACGGCACTTTAACCCGCATGCACTGACGCCAGTGCAATTGCAGTTCCTCTTCGAATTTGCGCCGGTTGGCAACGCCAGTGAGCTCGTCTTTCAGCGCAGTGGCCCGCAACAGATCGGCCTGAAATTTTTGCGTCAACTGGATTTTCACCCGCGCCTGCACCACCACCGGATTGAAAGGCTTGCTGATGAAATCCGCTGCGCCCAGCTCCAGGCCCAGCACTTCATCTTTTTCGTCGTTCTGGCCGGTAATGAAAATCACGGGAAACGCCGCGGTGGCCGGATTCGCTTTCAATTGACGACACACCTCGTGCCCATTCATGCCGGGCATGATCACATCCAGCAGAATCAGGTCCGGTTGTTGCTGCTGACACAGCTCCAATGCCTGCTCGCCGCTAGTGGCCATGAAAACGTCGTGCTCGTCACGCAGCAGACCGTATAACGCACGGATATTCACCGGCTGATCGTCCACTACCAGGATTCTGCCCCGTCCCAGAGGCTGCAAGGAATTGGGTAATGTCATGACACATCCAACAGTTTGCGCAGAGTCGACACCGCCGCAGGAAACTCAAGTGCCTGCACCTGTGCCAAAAAACGTTCCTGCAGTGGATCACCCGCTTCGGGTGTCAGGGTTTCCACCATATCCACTGCACGCATATTACCTGCCTCAAGCAGAGGCAGTAGTTCATTGAGTCGGGCCAGCCAGGCATTTTGCGCAGCAGAAATCGGGCTTGCCGGAACAGCGTTGGACACCAGCATAGCCTTCAGTTGACGCTGACTGCTGGATAGCAGATCACTCAATTCCTGCGCCCAGTTCTGATTCAGTAGACGCGCCGCATCCTCAGCACTGGCGGATTTGAGTTGGCTTTCCAACAGAGTGGCCCGTTTGGCCAGCGCTGATGCACCCAAGGTTCCGGCGCTGCCTTTAATGCCGTGCAACACGGCGGCAGACCCGGCCACATCACGCGCCTGGATATGGCCACGCAATTGGTCGAGCAATTTCCGCTGATCGGCCTCAAATTGCATAACGGTTCTTTGCAGCAAATCGCGATTGCCGCCGAATCGACTCAGAATCGATGTAAGCGATTCCACTTCCACCGGCGATGGTTGCTTATCATCTGCTTTGGCGCTGTCCTTGGCCGCGCAGGTTTCATAACCCGCCAACTCACAGAGTTTGGCCACCACCAGTTCCAGATCGATGGGCTTGCCCACATGATCCGTCATGCCGGCTGCCAGGCAGATATTGCGATCCTCCACCGATGCATTGGCAGTCATCGCCAGAATCGGTAATTGGCGAAAGCGCGAATCGGCACGAATGCGGCGCGTGGCTTCCAGACCATCCACATCCGGCATCTGCATGTCCATGATGATGACATCGAAACTGCCGGGATTGGATTGCACCATGCTCACTCCCTCCAGCCCTCCCATGGCCAGACGCACTTCCGCGCCCTCTTGCTCCAGCAATTCAGCCACCACCTGCCGATTGATGGCGTTGTCCTCCACCAACAACAAACGCAGGCCCGCCAACCGCCGCAATGACGGCGTAGGCACGCTGCGCGCAGCCACCACACGCGACGCTCCCGCCAATGTGCGCACCACACATTCCGCCAGTTGCCGCGGTGTCACCGGCTTGGCCAGCAGATCGAAGAACGGTGACGAAATCGCATGATGCAGGCGCGCCAATGCTTCACGCCCATACGCAGTTGCCAGGATGATCAGCGGCAAGGGCCGGCCACCGTTGAGTTGCTGCATCTGACGAATCGTGGCATCGCCGTCCATACCTGGCATGCGCCAATCCAGCAATACTGCATCGAAGTGGTCGTTGTTCTGCACCGCCGAGCGTGCCAGCGCAACGGCCTGGTAAGCGTCGGCGGCCTGATCCACGCGCCAGCCGATGGCGCGACCGCTGCGCACCAGTAATTCCAGCGCCACCGGATTGTCGTCCGCGATCAGCACGTGGAAGGGAACGTCCGCGCCAGGGCAATTGGCTTTGATCGATGTCGGCTTGGCGATCTGAAGCGAAATATCAAACCAGAATCGACTGCCCTCGCCTTCAACGCTCGACACATTGAGACGACCCTGCATCAGATTCACCATGCGCTGACTGATGGCCAGACCCAGCCCGGTGCCACCAAAACGCCGCGCAGTGGACGCTTCCGCCTGCGTGAACCCGTCAAAAATACGTTCCTGTTGCGACGCGCTGATGCCGATGCCAGTGTCTTCCACCCAAAAACGTAATCGGCTCGAATCACCCGTACGTTCGAGTTCCTGCACACCGATGATGACTTGCCCCTGCTCGGTAAATTTAAACGCATTACCTGCCAGATTGATCAGCACCTGCTTGATCCGGAATACATCGCCCACCAGCGAGGATGGCAGTGCAGGATCCATATCGAAAACGATCTCGACATTTTTCTGGCCTTGGTTGCCGGCCAGTACCACGCCAAGATCCGCCATCAAGGTTTCCAGTTCGAACGGACGCAGATCCAATTCGAATTTGCGCGCCTCTATTTTGGAATAATCCAGTATGTCGTTGAGCAGGCTGAGCAGCGATTTGGCCGAACCCAGCGCTTTATCCAGATAATCCTGCTGGCGCAGGCTGAGATCGGTCTGCCGCACCAGTTGCAGCAGCCCCAGCACTGCATTCATCGGCGTGCGGATTTCGTGACTCATATT
>DATLII010000615.1:0-2147 GCA_035539495.1 Dongiaceae bacterium | reverse complement strand
AAGATATTCACCGTGCCGCTGGTCTTGTTCACCAGGGTCGAGAGACTGCCGATGGTGGTGGATTTGCCGGCGCCGTTGGGGCCGAGCAAGGCGAAGAAGTCACCTTCGGCGACGTCCAGATCGATACCACTCAAGGCCTGGAAACCGTTGCCGTAGGTTTTGGTTAGCTGCCGGATGGACAGAGCGGAACTCATATCGGATTTACGCACCCAGTGAAGAAAAAAGGACTGATAAAAGGCCGGCGGCGAGGAAGACAACCGCAGCGCTCGAGCGCAATGGTGCTTGCCGTCGCCGCACAAGTACAGTCAAGTGTGTCGATAGTAGGTATTAAGTCAACGCGGTCATGACAGCTTTCTGAAACGCCGGACGCTGCTTCAACCGCGCGTACCAGGCTTCAAGATTCGGCTGTGGCGCGCGCTCGATCGGCATCTCGAACCAGGCGTAAATGAAACTGCCGAGCGGGATATCGCCCATGCCGATTTCATTGCCGGACAGATACGGCTGGTGCTTCAGCGCCTGATCGGCCATCGCCAGCAAACCATCACATTCCTTGATCGCCGCATGGATTGACGGCCAGTCCTGCTTGTCTGCCGGGGTACGCAGAACGCCCCAGAACACTGTGCGAAACGGTCCGGCAAAACTGGAAGTCGTCCAGTCCATCCACTTGTCAGCGGTGGCGCGGGTCTGCGGATCCGTCGGATACCACGAAGTATCGGCCGCATGTTTTGCCAGCAGATAACGCACGATGGCATTCGATTCCCACAACACGAAACCATCGTCCTGAATCACCGGCACCCGCCCGTTCGGGTTCATATCCCGGTACTCCGGCGTGTCGACCACACCAAACGCGCCACCGGCATCGATGGCCTCGTAGGCAAGCCCGAGCTCTTCGGCAGCCCACAACGGCTTTCTGACATTCGACGAATTCTTGCGACCCCAGATCTTCAGCATGACCGCCTCTTTTCCAGTGAATGGGCAGGCAGCATACGCCGGATCAGAGACTGCCGACATCACCGCGCATGTCACTGGACAGTGGCGTCTGCTGATCGTTGAACAGGTGCGGATAACATTTCTGCAGATGTTCGAAGAAAAAAGATTCCGGTACATCGGCGAACTGGCCGTGATCGACCAGGTACTCCATCAGCAGCGCGCCATCACTGTTGTACGGGTGGAAAACACTGTCGTTTACGCCGTCGAATTCCAGCGGCGCAACGTTGAACATTTCGCAGAGTTTCTGGTTGAACGCGGGTGTGGCTTTCACCCAGCGATCATTGAGAAACAGCTCGGTATAACCATGCATGGCGAACACTTCGCTTCTCAGCAGTTCAAGCAGACGCGGCGTCGACAGATGATTTTTCACATCCGCCAGACCAATGCGTGCGGGGATCCCGCAATGGCGCGCGCAACCGGCGAGCAACGTGGCCTTGGGCACGCAATAACTTTCACCCGCCGCCAGCGCGTAGCTGCCACGCAAGGTCTGCGGGTCGCGGCTGAAGGTGTACATGTTGTAACGCACCGCCTCGCGCACGGCGTAATAAAGACTGATCGCCTGCGCGAGCGGATCGCGACTGGCACCACGGTGCTGCTCGGCGAACTCCACCACCGAGGGGTGGTCACTATCGATGAAGCGGCCGGGGCTCAGATACTCGTGCATGACGACATTCTCCTGATTGAGCCCCGAGTCTAGCGAGAGGTTCAGCACAGAGATAACGACGTTTCGGCCAAACATGCACGCAAAGACGCGGAAGCGGCGAACGATTTCCCACGCGTGTTGCCCACCGAACCTACAAAAGACATCCGGGGTTTCCCACGATTTCAATCACCTTGCTCTGACCGCCCCGTTTTGCAGATGCCGTCTAAGCTCTGGAGGGTCGGTTCGCCCTGGTTCACGGAGGATTAAATATGCTGTTGTTGTGGATACTGGTTCTGATCGTCGGCGTGGCGTATCTGGCCCACCGGCGCATCGCCCCGCTGCCGGCA
Source organism: Dongiaceae bacterium (assembly GCA_035539495.1). Lineage (GTDB taxonomy): Bacteria > Pseudomonadota > Gammaproteobacteria > Pseudomonadales > Ketobacteraceae > Ch67. The sequence continues at coordinate 167 of DATLII010000615.1, read as the reverse complement.
CTGGGCATCGTTGCCGCTTACCTGCTGGCGATGGGAATTTTCAGCCACGCACCGGGCTGGTTGCTGCTGATTTTCTGGGTGGTGCTGGCCTTGGTGGCCGCCCCGCTGCTGTTGCCTGACCTGCGCCGCAAACACTTCACCGCGCCGCTGTTCAGCTGGTTCCAGAA
>DATLII010000614.1:0-7967 GCA_035539495.1 Dongiaceae bacterium | reverse complement strand
GAAAGCCTGCTGATGGAGAACGTGGATAGCACCATCACCACGCTCAACGAGCTGAAGGATCTTGGCATCATTTTGGCGATCGATGACTTCGGTACTGGCTATTCGTCGTTGAATTACCTTAAGCGGCTGCCGATCCATATTCTGAAAGTGGACCGCTCCTTCGTCATGGATATTCCGCACGACGAAGACGACATGGAAATCACCGCAGCAGTGATCGCGATGGCGCATAAGCTGGGTCTGAAGGTGGTGGCGGAAGGTGTGGAACTGGCGGAACAGGCCGAGTTTCTGAAGGAAAACCACTGTGATTTCGTGCAGGGCTATTATTACGGCAAGCCCATGCCGGTGTCGGCCTTGTATGAAAGTGTGAAGAACCTGCAAGCCGGGCAACGGGGACACTGACCTTTTCTTTTCCAGAATGTCAGTGCCCCGCCCGCCTGCGCTGCCGATCGCATTACTTCGACGGCATCGCTAAACTACATCAAAGCGCCGTCAGCAATCTGCGCATCCAGCTCTTGTCCGTATCCTGCTCCCGCATCGTCAGCAATTCCCCGATCAAATCCTGAATCGCAAACGCTACCTGATCCCGCAGTTCGAACAGCGCATCTTCGTCATCTTCACGGCCCGCGTAAGCCGATACATCGATTTCATCACCGATGGCGAAATAGAATCGTTCTGGGCGCGGCAAAATGGTCGGGCCGAGTCCACGCGGAATCGGCATGATGATATCGCCACCGCGCAACAAGCCTTTCGGGTTCAGCAAACCAGCCCGCTTCATCAGTTTGCCAAAGGGAGAACGCACGATATCGTCGGCGTCCAGCAGAATGTCGTACATGTCGTCCGGGCCTACGGCTGCGAAGGGCAGAATGTTGTAGCCGTTAGCGATCGCCATCGCGCAAAAGCCGGTGCGACGCTTCCAGGTCAATTGATACTGCTCCCCTTTGCGCTTGCTGACTTCGCGGGCGCCACCGGGAAATACCATTACGTGCTCACCACGCTGCATCAGTTCGGTACAGTTTTCCCGCGTACCTTCCACCCCACCGAAACGGTCCAGCATGTTGCGCCAACCGGGAAAATCGTAATGGGCATGGTCCGCCAGCGTGCGAATCAGAACGCCAGAGTCGCGGTAAACCTTGGCCACCAGTTGAGGCGCATCCAGCACACCGAAGATGGTGTGATTGCCGACCAGCAAGGTCGGTTTGGCGGGGTCAATCTTGTCGAGCCCATAAAAGCGCGGGCTGAAGTAGAACCGCATCGGCGCCGTCAGACGCCACATTTGTTCCGGCGTCAGCAATTCGGTGTCGAATGGTCGATGTTGATAGCTCATGTCCTTCCTCTGTGACGTTGAAGCCGTGTCCTGAAGCGCTGCATCCACGCAACATAGAGCCCAGCATGGGGCCAGTCATGGAGAGTGAATAATAATTGTGCCACCTCCACTGGTGCTGGCCATTGGCGGGGGCGACCTTAAATTGTGATGCAAGGCCATACGAAAAAACCCGGCAGGGTATCACCACAGCCGGGTTTTCTGGTGACAATGACGCGTGGAATTACTTCCAGCCAGTCACTTCTTTTACTGCCAGACCCAGCTCAGCCGGGTTGCGAACGGTTTTCACGCCAGCTGCTTCCAGAGCTGCGAACTTGTCAGCCGCAGTACCTTTGCCGCCCGCGATAATCGCGCCAGCGTGGCCCATGCGCTTGCCAGCCGGAGCAGTAACACCCGCGATGTAGGACACCACCGGCTTGGTTACGTTCGCCTTGATGAACGCAGCCGCTTCTTCTTCCGCGCTGCCACCGATCTCGCCGACCATGATGATCGCTTCGGTCTGGGAATCGTTTTGCAGCAATTCCAGTGCGTCGATGAAAGTAGTGCCAGGAATCGGGTCGCCGCCGATGCCGATACAGGTGCTCTGACCGAAGCCCAGCGCAGTAGTCTGGTTAACCGCTTCATAAGTCAGGGTGCCGGAACGGGAAACGATGCCCACTTTGCCAGGCTTGTGGATGTGACCAGGCATGATGCCGATCTTGCACTCGCCCGGAGTGATCACGCCTGGGCAGTTAGGACCGATCAGACGCACGCCTTTGCGCACCACGTATTCTTTCACGAACAGCATGTCCAGAGCCGGAATGCCTTCGGTGATGCACACGATCAGCGGGATGCCAGCATCAGCGGCTTCCAGGATGGAGTCTTTGCAGAACGCAGCCGGAACGTAGATCACTGTGGCGTCGGCGCCGGTTTCTTTAACGGCTTCCGCAACGGTGTTGAACACCGGCAGGTTCAGGTGCTTGGTGCCGCCTTTACCCGGGGTTACGCCGCCGACCATTTTTGTGCCGTACTCGATCGCCTGGGTGCTGTGCAGAGTGCCTTGGGCACCAGTGAAGCCCTGGCAGATAACTTTGGTGTTCTTGTTGATTAAAACGCTCATTATTTGCCCCTCACAGCTGCAACCACTTTCTCGGCAGCATCGTTGAATCCGGTTGCTGCGATGATGTTCATTCCGCTTTCAGCCAGTTTCTTCGCGCCCAGCTCGGCATTGTTGCCTTCCAGACGTACAACCACCGGCACTTTCACGCCGACTTCCTGCACTGCGCCCATAATGCCGTCTGCAATCAGATCGCAACGCACGATACCGCCGAAGATGTTAACCAGAACGCCTTTCACGCTGTCGTCGGACAGGATGATTTTGAACGCTTCGGTTACGCGCTCTTTGGTAGCGCCGCCGCCCACGTCCAGGAAGTTGGCAGGCTGACCGCCTTTCAACTTGATCAGGTCCATGGTGGCCATGGCCAGACCGGCGCCGTTCACCATGCAACCGATGTTGCCTTCCAGAGCCACGTAGTTCAGTTCCCACTCGGCAGCGCGACGCTCACGCTCGTCTTCCTGAGAAGGATCGTACATGGCCTGCAGGTCCGGGTGACGGTGCAGAGCGTTGCCGTCCAGAACCAGTTTGGCGTCCAAGCAGTGCAGGTTGCCTTCGGTGGTGATCACCAGCGGGTTAACTTCGATCATCGACACGTCTTTCTCGACGAACATTTTCGCCAGGCCCAGGAAGATCTTGGTGAACTGCTTCACTTGCTCAGCGTTCAGGCCCAGTTGGAAGCCCAGGTCACGGCCTTGGAACGGCTGCGCGCCAACCAGCGGGTCGATGGTGGCTTTCAGGATTTTTTCCGGAGTGTCGTGGGCAACGGTTTCGATTTCCACGCCACCTTCGGTGGACGCCATGAACACTACGCGGCGGCTGGCGCGATCCAGCACAGCGCCCAGGTACAGTTCCTTGGCGATGTCGGTGCAGGATTCCACCAGAATCTTGCTGACGGGCTGACCTTTAGCGTCAGTCTGATAGGTCACCAGGTTGGTGCCCAGCAGGCGCTTGGCGAATTCGGAGATCTCTTCCTTCGATTTGACCAGTTTCACGCCCCCGGCCTTGCCACGCCCCCCGGCGTGTACCTGCGCCTTGACGACCCAGCGATTGCCACCGATGACATCGGCAGCTTTTGCGGCTTCTTCAGGGGTGCTGGCCGCTACGCCCTTCGATACCGGCAGGCCGTACTGCGCGAACAGTTGCTTGGCTTGATACTCATGTAAGTTCATTGGCTCACCATCGATCTACTTTTGTGTGGATAGTCCACGTTGAAGAATGGCACCGCACTTGTGGAGCGGCGTCATATTCGCGTTACGGGATTGGTTTGATGGCCAGTGCCACCACGCCCAATCGGGCAACCGCTTTCAATACCAGACAGTCACTGTCGGGATTGAAAAAGCCAGATTGCAGGAAGACCACAATCCGGCCCGATTCGTTTAACTCATTACTTCTTGCGCTTGCGTTTGGCGGAGTGAATCGCTTTGCCATCCACGTCCAGACAGGCTTCGTGGAATACTTCCGACAGACCCGGGTGCGCGAACACCATCATCTGCAGGTCTTCGGCGCTGGCGCCGAATTCCATGGCGATGACCGCCTGCATGATGATTTCCGACGCTTGCGGGCCCACGATGTGAACGCCCAGCACGCGATCGGTTTTCTCATCAGCCACCACTTTCACGAAACCGGTAGTTTCGTTGGCAGCTGCCGCACGGCCGTTGGCAGCAAACGCAAAGCTGCCCACTTTGTATTCGTCACCCGCGGCTTTGGCTTGTTCTTCGGTCTTGCCGACCCAAGCCACTTCCGGATGGGTGTAGATAACGGAGGGAATGCAATCGTAGTTCACCGCAGCGTGGTGACCACCGATAATTTCCGCCACCATCACGCCCTCTTCTGTCGCCTTGTGCGCCAGAGCGGGGCCACGCACGATGTCGCCGATGGCGTAAACGCCGGGCACGTCAGTGGAGCAATTGTCTTTCACGAAAATGAAGCCACGCTCATCCAGATTCACACCGCTGTCGGTGGTGAACAGGTCAGCAGTGAACGGACGGCGGCCCACGGCCACGATCAGTTTGTCCACCACCACTTTCTGGGCACCATTGGCATCGGTGTATTCAATGGTCACTTCATTGTTGGCAACGGAAGTGCCAGTTACCCGTGCAGCAAGGCGAATATCCAGGCCCTGTTTCTGCAGGTTTTTCTGCAGTTCTTTGCCCACCTGGCGATCCACCATCGGCAGGAAAGTATCCAGCGCTTCCAGTACCACCACTTGCGAACCCAGGCGATTCCAAACGCTGCCCAGCTCCAGACCGATGATGCCCGCGCCGATTACGCCCAGACGCTTGGGAACGCTCTGGAATTCCAGCGCGCCGGCGTTATCCACCACCACGCCGTCCACCAGTGGAGCCATCGGCAGTTTGATCGGAGCAGAGCCGCTCGCCAGGATCACATTGGCCGCTTGCAGCGTTTCGGTGCTGCCGTCATTGCCAGTGAATTCCACTTGTTTGCCAGCCAGCAATTTGCCGCGGCCTTGCAGCCAGGTCACGCCATTGGCTTTGAACAGCATGGCGACGCCTTCGGTCTGCTTCTTCACGATGTCGTCTTTGCGCTTGATCATGGCGCCGACGTTCATCGCAACAGTGCCGGTTTCAATGCCATGCACCGCGAAATCCTGCTGCGCCTCATGGAATTTCCAGGTGGAATCCAGCAGCGCCTTGGACGGAATGCAACCCACGTTGGCGCAAGTGCCGCCCAGCGCTGGTTTGCCGTCCTTGTTGATGTACATATCGATGCAGGCCACATTCAGGCCCAGGTGAGCAGCTTTGATTGCTGCTGCATAGCCGCCGGGGCCGCCGCCGATTACAACCACATCAAACGATTTTGCCATGTCGATTTCCTATTTCTCGCGGTTTCTTTCTCGCGATTTCTCGCGTTACCGTTGTGTTGCAGCCTTACTGCGTGTCTTACCGCAGACTGACTGCCGAGTGTGCAGTACGGGTGGCCGGAGCCACCCGCGATGAGGTAAATCAGATTTCCAGCAACAGGCGCGCCGGATCTTCTACCAGTTCCTTCAGAGTCACCAGGAACTGCACTGCTTCCTTGCCATCGATCAAACGGTGGTCGTAGGACAGAGCCAGGTACATCATGGGCAGGATCACTACCTGACCATTCACCGCCATCGGGCGGTCCTGGATCTTGTGCATACCCAGAATGGCGGTCTGGGGCGGGTTCAGGATCGGAGTGGACCACAGGGAACCGAACACGCCGCCGTTGGAAATGGTGAAGGTACCACCGGTCATGTCTTCCAGCGACAGTTTGCCAGCCTGAGCCTTCTGACCGTATTCCACGATCTTGCTCTCGATTTCGGCGAAGCCCATCTTGTCGACGTCACGCAGGATCGGCACCACCAGGCCACGATCGCTCGATACGGCTACGCCGATATCGTAATAGCCGTGGTAGACGATATCGTTACTGTCGATGGAGGCGTTCACGGACGGGAACTTGCGCAGCGCCTCGGTAGCAGCGCGCACAAAGAAGGACATGAAGCCCAAACGGCTGCCGTGCGCCTTCTCGAATGCGTCCTTGTAGTTCTTGCGCATGTCCATCACCGGCTTCATGTTGACCTCGTTGAAGGTGGTCAACATCGCAGCGTTGTGCTGGGCAGCAACCAGACGCTCGGCAACGCGGGCGCGCAGACGGGTCATCGGTACGCGACGCTCTTCACGATCACCGGCCGCGAACGGCACGGCTGCAGCGGGAGCGGCTTTGGCAGGCTCGGTTTTCACTTGCGGCTTGGCTTCTTCCTTCGCCACAGCGCCACCTTTCAGATGGGCCAGTACGTCTTCCTTGGTGATGCGACCGCCTTTGCCAGTGCCTTTGATCTTGGCAGCGTCCAGATTGTTTTCTGCAATCAGTTTGCGTACCGCAGGGCCCCAACTGTCTTCCACTTCTGCTGCAGGTGCTTCGACTTTGGCAGCAGCAGGTTCAGCCGCTTTGGCAGCCGGAGCGCCGGCAACCGCAGTGCCGGCAGGGGACAGAATTGCAATCAGTTCCTGGCTCAGGACGGTATCGCCCTCGCCTTTCAGCACTTTACTCAGTACACCATCATGGGGTGCCACCACTTCCAGCACCACTTTGTCGGTTTCAATATCGACCAGCAGTTCGTCACGGGATACGGCTTCCCCGGGTTTTTTGTGCCAGGTTGCTACCGTGCCATCGGCAACCGCTTCAGGGAACTGGGGAGCTTTGATTTCGGTGGTCATTGTGTTTCCTTTCTCGTCTTGTTCGCTTCTGGGCGTGTTCTTTTCACATGGGTCTGAAGAATGGCACTTAGAACTGGAACGCCTGCTCAACCAGGCGGGCCTGTTCTTCGGTATGCCGCGACATATAACCGGCCGCCGGTGCAGCGGATCCTTCGCGACCTGCGTAATTCAAGTACAGCGGCGGATTATGCTTCTGTACCACATGACGCATATGGTGCTGACTGCAATACCAGGCTCCCTGGTTCATCGGCTCTTCCTGGCACCAGACCGCCGATTTGGCGTTGGTGTACTGCGCAAACAGCTTGCCCAGTTCCTCTTCGGGGAACGGATACAGTTGCTCGATACGCAGGATGACCGTGTCCTTGATATCACGCTGCTCGCGGTATTCGAACAGGTCGTAATACACCTTGCCGCTGCACAGGATGACCCGCTTGATGTCTTTCGGGTCGTGCTGCCACTCATCGGCCAAAGCCACCTGGAAGTGCCCATTGGACAACTGTTCCAGAGAAGACTTGGCCAGCTTGTGACGCAGCAGACTCTTCGGCGACATCACGATCAGCGGCTTGCGCAGAGGCCGGATGGCCTGCCGACGCAGCATGTGGAACACCTGAGCCGGCGTGGACGGCACGCAGACTTGCATATTGTGTTCCGCACAGAGTTGCAGGAAACGCTCCAGACGCGCTGACGAGTGCTCCGGGCCCTGACCTTCGTAGCCGTGGGGCAACAGCATGGTCAGGCCGCACAGACGCTGCCACTTGTGTTCGCCAGAGGAAATGAACTGGTCGATAACCACCTGAGCGCCGTTGGCGAAGTCGCCGAACTGCGCTTCCCAAATCACCATCCCTTTCGGCGCAGTGGTGGCATAGCCGTATTCGAAGCCCAATACCGCCTCTTCCGACAGCAAGGAGTCATACAGCTCAAACGCAGTGCCCTCCGCGCAGACGGTCTTCAGCGGCACATGAGTGCCCCGCTGTTTCTGGTTATGCACCACAGCGTGGCGGTGCGAGAACGTTCCGCGCCCTACGTCCTGGCCGGTGATCCGCACCGGGTGACCTTGAGCCAGCAATGTTGCATAGGCCATGGTCTCCGCAAATCCCCAGTCGATAGCCAGTGCACCAGCTGCCATCTTGCGACGGTCTTCCCAGATCTTGTCCACCTGACGCTGCAGCACCAGGCCTTCAGGAACCTTGTCCATCTTGCTGGCCAGTTCCTGAATCAGCTTCACGTCGACGCCGGTATCGTAATAGGCGGAATAGGCGTGGCCGATGTAGGGAGTCCAGTCCACGAACAGCGACTTGTTGGGCTCCTTCACCAGGGATTTCACCACATGCTCGCCGTTATCCAGCGCACG
>DATLII010000613.1:0-4436 GCA_035539495.1 Dongiaceae bacterium | reverse complement strand
TCATTGTATTGTTAATTCAGCACAAAGCAGGCTCGCGCACATGAGTGCGGCAGCTTATTCCCGGCTGGATCGCTGGCTGCATCAGTTGGCGTTCACCGCGCGGCCGGCATTTACCGCACTGGCGGAAGCAGAAGATCGCCTCTTTGCTAGGCAATTGGAAAAAATCACGCCGGATCGAGCGGTGTGGGTGGCGTCATTGCCGCGTGCTGGCACCACGTTGCTATTGGAAACGCTGGAGGCCAGTCCGGAGTTCTGTTGTCACACCTACCGAGACATGCCGTTCCTGATGGTGCCGCTGTTCTGGTCCCGCCTGTCGCGCCGATTTCATCAGGACTCGCAGCCGCAGGAACGGGCTCATGGCGATGGCATGCTGGTGAATGTGGACAGTCCGGAGGCGTTTGAAGAAGCGCTATGGGCGGCGTTTTGGCGTCCGCAATACAGCGATGATGCGATCAAGCCGTGGGATCCGCGCTTACGCCATGAAGCGTTTGAGTATTTCTTCCGTCAGCATATTCGCAAAATGATTCTGCTGCGCAGTCCGGCGACCGGACAGGCGGCCCGCTACCTGTCCAAGAACAACTTGAACATCGCGCGGCTGGAATACCTGGCGAAAATCTTTCCCACTGCAACGCTGATCGTGCCGTTTCGCGAACCCTTGCAGCACGCAGCTTCACTGTTGAAGCAGCATTTGAATTTCCTGAAAATTCACCAGCAGGATGTGTTTGCCAGCCGCTATATGCGTGACATTGGTCACTATGACTTCGGCCACAATTTAAAACCGGTGAACTTTGATGGCTGGCGCGAACGTTATCCGGATCTGGATCCCACCACGCTGGCGTTCTGGCTGCGGTATTGGCTGGAGACCTACACGCATATTTTGGCGCGATTGAAGCCTGCCATCTGTTTGTTTTCCTTTGATCAATTTTGCGAGCAGCCCCGTAACAGCATGGCGGTGCTGGCAGAACGCATTGGGGTGGAGGACAGAGCCAATTTTCTTGCCAGCGCGGAGCGGGCGAAATCACCGCGTGTGCATGTGATTGATGCGACAGGAATACCAGACGATTGGTTGACGCAGGCGGAGAGGCTGTATCAGCAGTTGCGGGCGAGCGCGATCAATGGAGAAAAAGGTCGGTAGCGGGTGATGGGCATTCTCGATCCAACGTCTTACAAAACCGAATCCAATTCCTTTTCCACCGCCACCAAATCCGGAATCACCGCGCGTTCACCGCTCACCTGCACGTGCATGGCGTAGGATTTTTCCTCGGTGGCATCCTGCTCGTTGCCGATTTCGTCCGGAAACACGCGCACCAGTCGCGGAATACCCTGCACCGACAACGCATAGAACGGTTGCTTGGTCTGACCGACGCCGTTCAGCACCGCCAGACGATTGCCTTGATACGCATCTTCCAGATCAGCGTCGTTCATCAGCTCCAGGGAAATCACCGGAATCGTAATGCCGCGCCATTCCACTTCACCCAGCACCCAATGGGGCTTGCCTTCCAGGCGCACGGGTTCCTGCCAGGGCACGATTTCCGCCACCGCCACGTTAGGCAACAGCAAAGGACGTCCCACCATCGGGACGAGCAGGCTGGCGATCTGTTCAGGCAGGTTAGCCATGACGTTTTCCTTTCAAAAGCGGTTCAGATATTCAGTATATCGACGAAATGCTCGGCCGCATGGCGGGTGAGCTGTTGCGCCAGTTGCTGTGGCGATCCGCTGAAACTCACGCAGCCAGTGGCGCGGGCGGAATCCGGCATACTGCTGTTGGCGCAGGTGACGGCGGTTTGCGCCCACACCGGCACGTTCATGTCTTTCAATTTCACTGCAGCCACCGCGCCATCGGCACCCATGCCGCTGAACAGGATGGCGCCGGTCTGTTGGCCCAGGTTGTCCGCCATCAGGCTCATCACCTGATCGATGGACGGCGAATAAGGGCCTTCCCAGGGCTCATCGAACAGCATCACTTCCGCGTTGCGATTCAGACACATGACGTGCTCAATCGGTGCGATCATGATCTGGCCGTGGCTCAGGCGATTACCCAGTTCCGGTTTGACGAAACTGAAGGCGCTGTTTTTGCCCCACACTTTCGTTAACGTATTTTCAAAGCCGGCATCAATGTGCTGTGCAATCAGAAACGCAATCGGCAAACCGGCCGGTAATGCTTCCAGAAATTCTTTCACCGCGTTGGGGCCGCCCAGCGATGCACCCAACACCCAAATGTACGACGCCGGTTCTCCCGCGTGCTGCTTGCCTTCCAGTTGCGCCGGCAACGGCAGCGGTTCCACTTTGGGTGGCATTACACTGTTCAGATCCAGCGGCGGCTTGACCGGGTCGCCCACGATCTCCTGCAGCTTGTCGAAGATTTTCCGTTCCCAGCGCTGAAACTGCAGACTGTTCACGCTCGGCGCGTGGCCTTCACCCAGCAGGATCGGCACTTTTGCCGCTTCGAACAGGTGGACAATAAAGTCCGACCATTTGTCTTCATCTTCGATGTCCACCAGCCAGACATCGGTTTTGCTGTCGCAAATAACCTGATCGTCCACCTTATCCGGCGGCAAGGTCAGCGCCACGCCGTAACCGGCGGCTTCGATGGCCTTGCACACGGCGTGGCGCTGCAATGTTGAATCTGCAATCACCCCCACGCGGGGATTCTGCTTCTGACCCACACTATCTGCCCTGCTTGATCAGCTCTTCAATATTCTGCAGCAATTGGGTTTCCTGATAGGGCTTGCCCATGTAACGGTTGACGCCGATGGTCAGCGCGCGGTCGCGGTGTTTTTCACCGGTGCGCGAGGTAATCATGATGATCGGCGTGCCTTTCAGGCGCTCGTCGTGGCGCACCAGAGTGGCCACTTCGAAGCCGTCCATGCGCGGCATTTCGATGTCCAGCAACATCACATCCGGTTTGCATTCCTGCAGCTGGGTGATTGCATCCACACCGTCTTTCGCGGTGATAACGTCGTAGCCGTTCCGTTCCAACAGACGGCTGGTAACTTTGCGCACCGTTACCGAGTCGTCCACCACCATCACCAGCGGTGTAGCGTTCACCGGCTCCTGCATCGGCATCAGTTTGGCAGCGGCGGCGACAGCAGCTTCCTGACGGCTGAATTGCGCCTGCTCGGCGCGGATCACCGCACCCAGGTCGAGAATGATAACCACGCTACCGTCACCGAGAATGGTGGCGCCGGAAATACCGCTGACGGCTGCCAACTGCGGGCCAACGGATTTAACGACGATTTCGCGTGAGCCCACCAGTGAGTCCACCTGCAATGCCACCGCGTGTTCGCCGCCGCGCACCAGCAGCACTGGTAGCGGCCGGGTGTGGCCGATCAGGTTCGGCATCGGCGTGTTATGCACGTAGCGACCCAGATAGCGCATGCTGTAGGACTGGCCGGCGTATTCGAACTTGGGCGCATCCGGTGCGTAGTACGCTTCCAGTTCGTACGGGCTGACCCGCACGATACCTTCGATGTTGTTGAGCGGAATCGCGTACAGGTCGTCACCCACTCGCACCATCAGCGCGCGGTTCACCGACACGGTGAACGGCAGGCGGACGGTGAACTGGGAACCGGCACCGGGCGCCGAGTGGATTTTTACGTTACCACCCAGCTGTTTGATTTCGCTGTGCACCACGTCCATGCCCACGCCGCGGCCGGAAATCTGCGTCACTTTTTCCGCAGTGGAGAAACCGGGCTTGAAGATGAACTGCATGATTTCTTTGTCTGTAAGCGGCGCGTCGGCTTTCATCAAATTGCGTTCGATGGCGCGCTGCTTCACTTTATCCAGCGCGATACCTTTGCCGTCGTCAGTCAGGCGCAATACCACTTCGCCGCCTTCGCGTGCGAGGTGAATGGTGATGCGACCCTGCTCTTTCTTGCCTTTCTCGATCCGTTCTTCCGGCGATTCCAGACCGTGGTCCACCGCGTTACGCAGCATGTGCTCCAGCGGTGGCACCATCCGTTCCAGCACCGTTCTATCCATTTCACCTTCGGCGCCGACGATTTCCAGATCCGCTTTCTTGCCCAGTTCCTGCGCCACCTGCCGCACGATCCGGCGCAGACGCGGCACCATGCGCGAGAAGGGCACCATGCGTGACCGCATCAGGCCTTCCTGCAGCTCGGTGTTGATGCGACCTTGTTGAATCAGCAGAGTTTCTGCATCGCGGGCGCGGTTCACCAGCGAGTCCCGCAAGTCGGTCATGTCGGACACGGTCTCGCCCAGTGAACGCGACAACTGGTTGAGCGTGGAATAGCGGTCCATTTCCAGCGGATCGAACTCTTCGTATTCAGTGCCTTCGGTGGCAGCTTGCTGGTAGCGGTGCAGAACCTGCGCTTCGGTTTCCATATCGAGCCGGCGCAGCAGTTCGCGGGCACGGTCGATGGTCTGGCTGATCTCGCCGATAACCGTGCTGAAGTCCGTCATCTCCTGCTCGATCC
>DATLII010000612.1:0-11260 GCA_035539495.1 Dongiaceae bacterium | reverse complement strand
GAAGGCGTGCGTTACGGTTTTTCCGGCGCGCCGCTGTTTTTGATGGGACATTCCGCCGGTGCGCACATCGCCTGCCTGTTGGCGCTGGACGAACGCTATCGCGCGCTGGCCCATCTCGATGTCAGCCAGATTCGCGGTGTGATCGGGTTATCTGGTGTTTACCGTTTCCGGCCGGAGAATTCACCGCTGCATTCCGCCATCTTCGCCAGTGCCGGTCCGGATTTCGAAACCGTGAAGCCTATTAATTATGTGGGCGCGCATCAGGTGCCGCTGTTGCTGCTGCACGGCCGCAACGACACACTCGTAGGCTACAAAACGGCGCAACGCATGTTCGATGCGGCCACGGCGGCGGGGCAGAAAGTCAAATTGCACCCGCAGGATGGTTACGGGCACGTACGGCCGCTGTTCGATTTTCTGCCCTTCATGCCCAATCACCAGAAAACCATGGCGCTGTTGCTGACGTTCATGATGGAGCACCGGGCGTGAAAGTCCTCATCACAGGCGCCACGGGTTTTGTCGGCGAACGCTACGTGCAGCATCTGGCGACAACGCGCTCTGATATAAAACTGCATTTCTGCGGTCGGCAGCTGGAAGCGGGCAATGCGCTGGCAGCTGCCACCGGTTCACACTTCTTTCGCGGTGATCTGCTCGACATGCCGTTCGTGCAGCACATCTGCAAGGACATCGACGGCGTGGTGCATTGCGCCGGCCGGGCCGGTGCCTGGGGTGACTACGAACTGTATTACCGCGACAACGTCACCGCGACGGAAAATCTGCTGCGGGCCTGTCTGGGCGCTGGCGTGCGTCGTTTCGTCAACCTTTCCTCGCCCAGCATCTATTTCGATTTTCGCGATCGTCTGAATGTGATGGAAAATTTTCTGCCCGACCGCTTCGCCGACAACTACGCGCGCACCAAGTACCAGGCAGAGACGCGGGTGGCGAATGCGCACTCGGATCAGTTGCGCACCTTGTCACTGCGGCCGCGCATGGTGCTGGGGCCGGGTGATCGTAATTTCTTTCCGCGCATGATCGACATGCAACGCAGTGGACAACTGCGCCGTATTGGCGACGGTACCAACATCGTCAGCGCCACCCATATCGACAACTTACTGCAAGCCATGGATTGCGCCCTGTTCGGCCCCGACAGCGTGACCGGCGATGTCTACAACATTGCCGACACCCAGCCCTATTCAATCTGGGGAATGGTTGACCGTTTGCTGAAAGCGGTCGAGCTGCCACCCGTAACCCGGCAGGTAGCGTATTCGGCAGCTATGCTGGGGGCAGGCGCAGTAGAAACCGGCTGCCGGCTGCTGCGACGGGAACAGGAACCGCGTTTGATGCGTCTAAAGGTGGCGTTGCTGGCGAGATCATTCACGCTCAACACCGACAAGGCCCGACGCAAGCTGGGCTATCGGCCAGCGGCGTCGGTGGATACCGCTATCGCAGAATTCGCGCAGGACTGGCTGCGTCAGCACCCGCCCGGGGCGCAAATAGCTGTATAATGGGCACACTTTTTTGATCCTGTTCAATCAATTGCACGAGATCCTGCGGATAGTCCTATGACACGAGACCCCCTTGGCGACCTGAGTATGAAGCCGACCCGCGACGAACTGGCCCAGCGCCAGCAGAGCAAGGGTAAGGCTCCGGTACGTCAGCCCACATCCCAACCCACGCAAAAAGCCGAGCCATCGTCCAGCAGCAGTGCCGTGGGTACCCTGTGGAGCATCATTCTGCTGATGCTGATTCTGATGGGCGCCGGTGGCTGGTATCTGTGGCAGAAGGTGGAGACTCTGCAGGCAAGTCTGGAACAGTCCACCTCGGCCCTGGCGACGTCCGAGCAGGCACTGAGTGGTCTGCAGCAAAACCTGGAAAGCCGCGACAAAACCCTGAGCCGCACCGGCGATCAGATGACCAACGATATCAAGGCCCTGGAAAGCGAAGTGCGCAAACTGTGGGACGTGGCCAACAAGCGCACCAAGACCACTCTGGACGAACAGACCGCTGCTATTACCAAATTGCAGTCCGACCTGAAATCCCAGTCCGGTTCCGTCGACAAGCAGGTCGCATCCGCCGTTGATGTCGCCACCAAGTTGAAGCAGGAATTCGCCGCTCTGCAGGAAAGCGACAAGCAATTGGACGACAGCTTGGGTCAATTGAAGTCCGAGCTGGCCAAACTAAAAACCCAGGTTGCGGAAAGCCAGGGCCCGTCTGACCTGGAAGACCGGGTCACCAACGTGGAAGTATCCCTCAAGTCCATCGATGCCTATCGCAAGCAGGTGAACAACCGCCTGGACCAGATGGATCAGCAGTTGGGCCAGATCTACCGCCAGCCCACCACTCCTTGAAGAACACCCTTGATTGATCAAAATGTGACCCGATTGGCAGCCAGTCGGGTTTCCTAATCGGTTTCACCCAGCCGCCCCGGACATTCCTGTCTATAGTGATAGGAATCGACCCCGCTATTTCCGTCCGGAGCGTTGCCCCATGTCCGAAGCCGTCCAAGATCAAAGCGCCCCCGCCAGCGGCAGCGAAACCCGCGTCCTGCTCATCGACGATTCCAAAGTCATGCGCAAATCCGCCCTGAAAATGCTGGGTGGCGAATTCGACGTGGTGGTGGCGGAGGACGGCGAGCAAGGCTGGCAGATGATCCAGGAGGACAGCCGCATTCACGTGGTGTTCACCGACCTGAACATGCCCAAGATGAACGGCTACCAGTTGCTGGAAATGGTGCGCACGGCCCAGGACGAGGGCATCCGTAACCTACCGGTAATCGTGGTTACTGGCGCCGAGAACGACGACGAAGCGAAGGAAAAGGCCCTCACCCAGGGCGCGACGGACTTCATCACCAAACCGTTCAACTCCACCGACCTGAAAGCACGGGCCCAGGCCCACGCCAACTATCAGCGCACCACCAAGGCTCTGCAGGAAACCGCGACGGTCGACCCGCTGACCGGACTGGTCAATCAGCGCAGCTTCAAGGAACAGTTCGAGAAGGATTTGTCCTTCGTGTCCCGTCACGGCCACGACATCGCCATCATGCTGGTGGAAGTGGATGGCTTCCGTGAGCTGTTCCTGAAAATCGGTCGCAAGGGCGCCGACAGCCTAGTGCAGCAAATTGCCAAAGTACTGGTGAAGAGCGTACGCAAGGAAGATTGCGTGGCCCGGATCGGCTTGGCAGGGTTCGCTGTGTCGCTGCCCACTGCCGGCGGTGAGGGTGCCACCAAGCTGGCCGAGCGCATTTGCCAATCGGTCGCAGGATTCAAGGCTACGCTGCGTGGCGAGCAATTGGCGATTACGGTTTCCATCGGTTTGCACGTACCAGCCCAGGACAATAGCCTGCAGGCGGACGACCTGATTCAAAAAGCGGAAGACTGTCTGCGCATCGCGATTTCCAGCGGCGGCAACCGGGTGCAGAGCCTGGTGGATGCCGCCAAAGCACCGCTGGCAGCCATAGCTCAGGCGGTGTCCATCGACCAGTTGCTGGCCCAACTGCAGAAGGGCGAATCCGCTCCGGTGACCGCGGCGCTGCCTCAACTGCTGGCCCAGCTCAAACCCTTGTGGAACCTGCTCAGCTCACAACAAAAGAACGAACTGCGGCAGGAACTTGGCGGTTGATGATTGGCCTGTTAAACTGCGCGTCCTTTCGAAGTTCGTCGTTAGTTGCGCTAGTGGTGAAATTGGTAGACACGCCAGATTTAGGTTCTGGTGCCGTAAGGCGTGGGGGTTCAAGTCCCTCCTGGCGCACCAAAACGAAGTCTAAGGAAGTCCAAAATAGGCCGGCAAGCCCTGTAAAATAAAGGCTTCCGGCTTTTTTTTGTATTCTGCACGATCCAGAGCTGTCCATTGAAATCTGGGGCAATTGGGGGCAACCACATTATTCCCAATTGCAACTCCCCCAGACGCCCCTTGATCGATACCGCCATCCGCCCGAGAAACAAGTGAAGGTGCTATCCGGTTATTCTAGCCGCATGGCATTTCACAAAGCCTCGTGCCGGCTTTTTGTATCAATAGAAAACCCGCAGAAGCGGGCTACTGCCTCACTGTAATATCGCTCAGCCCTTACGACGTAACATGCTGGCGAAACCGAGCATAGAAAACGCCAATAATGAAAGGCCGGCCGGCTCGCTTACCTTGATTGCAGAATCGCGAACAAGGAAGTGGCCGAAAGGCTCTGAATTAGATTCGGGCCGGGTATCTGAATAAAAATATATGGTGCCTCCTACTAAGTGGCCGAGTTGCACTCCAGAGAAAAAGTAAGCGGCACCAACAGGAGTGTCGGGATTTTCATCGTCAAAATATGCATGGGTGACGGCGCTCCAATAATTTGGGTCGTTTCCCCAGCCATACGTCGAATCGAGGAATGATTGCAAATAGCCCGCCGCGACCTTGTCGCTTAATGTCGTTGTGCTGCTTGCTGAGGAAGTGATTGGGTCAAACCCGGCCGACGAATAAAAGAGTGTGTCGAGATCGGATCTGGTTGCATAGCGGAATCCTTCAAAGTATCCGCCCTCGCCTATCATGCCTTTGATGGCATTGTATGAATTGATAACCGATGCCCCTGTGCATCCGTAGCCGCAACCGCTGTTGCCCTGGATGATCGGAAGCCACGGGTCGATCCACTCCAGCCCTGTATCTGAATCGAGTGTGATTGAGTCCCTTCCATATACTGAATCGAGACTGATTAGCGCTGCTTGAACCCCAGTTGCAGCCGTGATGCCCGCCGCAGCAATCAAAGACCTAAGCATCCATTTGGATTGCATATAGTCACTCCCTGAATTTTTTTTGTGTTGTTTCGTTGAATCAAGAGGCTCTAAGCACTTGGCTGGCCAAAGATATTTTTGTAAATATATTCAATTGTTTATCTAAGATTTTGTCCGGAGCGAGAGCTGCGTTTGTAAGTTTGCTCGACAAGTTCTCTATTGAGCGCGCGCCTTTGCGCTAGTGGAAGACGGGCTGTTATGAAAGGGGGATGATGGCTATGGCAGCTGGGGGTAACTCAGAAGAAATAATCTCCGTGGTTGCCGGTCTTTGTGGCCTGCAGCCAATTGTTCAAGTCCCTCCTGGCGCACCATCTTTCTTCTCGATAATTCCGTTTCAAAGATTCAATAGTTGGCCCTGAAATCCGCGGCTTCCGCCTGAGAAGTCACTGATTCTCTCTGTCTATTGATTAATATGCGCCGCTTAATATGCGTCCCGCCAGTTGTTGGAGAGTTGGCCGATGCTTGGAACTGCTGTCCTCAAGAATTTTCCCGCCACCCGCCGTTTGCAGCGGATGGCCCGCAATGCCGGCGACCGCCTGCTGCGTCCTGATTCTCTGGTGAACACCGGCCAGACGCCGTTCGAGGTGATCTGCGACGACGGCCTGGTGAAGCTGCGTTATTACCGCCCTGAGCAGCAGCGTTATGCTGTGCCGTTTGTGATCGTGCCGCCGCTGGCGGTGAACATGCTGATCTATGATCTGATGCCGGATCGCAGCCTGATCCGCTTTCTGCTGGACCAGGGCTTCGCCGTGTATATGGTGGACTGGGGCAGCCCGACCCGCGATCACGCGCATTTCACGCTGTCCACTTATGCGCGAAAGCTGCTGCCTTCTTTTCTGCAGCAGGTGCGTATTCACAGCGGCCAATCCCATTTGACGCTACACGGTTGGAGCATGGGCGGTGGCATTGCCCTGGTCTATGCCGCCATCAGCGGCGATCCCGATATTCGCAACCTGATCGCCGTGGGCACTGCGGTGGATGGTCATGCCAACGGTCCCATCGGCCGGCAGTATGCGGTGGTCAATCGGGTGTTGCGGCGGGCGGGCGTGAATGTGCGCAAGCTGCCGGCCCGCTGGGCTTACACTCCGGGCTGGGCCAATGTTATTGGCTTCAAACTGTCCGATCCGGTGGGCAGCGTGCGTGGTTATTGGGATCTGATACGCAACCTGGACGACCGCGAATACGTATCCCAACACGCCACCCAGGGTGCCTTCATCAATCGCCTGGAAGCCTATCCCGGCGGCGTTATCCGTGATTGGACCTACAGCGTCTGGCTGGAAAACGAGGCGGGCAGGGGACAGATCTCGGTAGGGCGTGACGTGGCCCGACTGGAACGCATCCAGGCCAATCTGCTGTGCATAGCCGGGCAGAGCGACACGCTGGCCAACATCGATAGCTGCAAAGCCTTGCTGGATCTGGTGAGCAGCCAGGACAAGCAGCTACTTATAGCCCCCGGCGGCCATACCGGCATTGTCAGTGGCAGCCAGGCGCCGGAAACCGTGTGGCGTACCATGGTGGATTGGCTGGCCACCCGCTCTGGCTGATATTTCCCCCGAAATCCCTCAAACCTCGTTATCACTGGCTTTAGCGCGCCCTATCCAAGGGCGCCTGTTGCTCACTTGTTGTGATTCTGCACGCGGGTCGTACATTTTTGTCTTTATTGCGTGCGCGAAACTTGACCAGAGGACGCCCGTTCTATATACATAGGCTATGTAACATAAAATAATGTTACATAAATACAGTATTTCACCACTGTACCCGTAGTAGGTTTTATATTACATTGAATCGTGTAACATAAAACAATGAGACATACAGAGGGAAATTTATGACAGCTGCTATCCTGCCCGTGCGTCGCAACCTGCAGTTTCATGTGCCCCAGAACAGGGTCAGCAACTGGAATGCCCACGGCAGCCACTGGACTCACTTCCTCAACACACTGTCCATTTTCTTCCCCGCTGGCGAGCGTTTCTTCATTCAAAGCATCCGCAACTATCGCGACCAGATTAGCGACGCTGATCTGAAAAAGGCGGTGGCGGCGTTTATCGGCCAGGAAGCGTTCCACACCCGCGAGCACGAGGAATACAACGCGGCGATGGCGGCAGCCAAACTGAATACCGAAAAAATGGAAAAAACCGTGGAAGAGCTGTTGGCGTATTTGCAGCGTGTGCTGCCCAAGCCAGCACAGTTGGCTGCCACAACAGCGTTGGAACACCTCACCGCAATGATGGCGGAACTGGTGTTGGTGGATGGTGCCTTTATTCCCGAAAACAGCGAAGCCCACTACCAGGCCCTGTGGCAGTGGCACGCGATGGAAGAAACCGAGCACAAGGGCGTGGCGTATGACGTGTACGAAAAAATCATGGGCAAAGGTCCGGGTGCCTATGCGCTGCGCACTGGCGCGTTCGTGGTGGCGAACCTGATTTTCTGGGTACTGGTGTCGCGTTTCTACTGGAAAGTGGTGAAGGCTGATGGCAAACACCGCGATCTGAAAGGCTGGGGCAAGGCGCTGGGTCTGGTGTTCGGCCGTCGTGGCATGGTGTCGCGCATGGCGGGTGAGTGGTTCGATTATTTCCGCCCCAGTTTCCATCCCTGGGACAAGAACAACAGTCATCACCTGCAGCGCGCAGAACAATTGATGAAGGAAGTTGAAGGTTATGCGCAGGAATTAGGGCTGGTGGTAGCTGCCTGATTCTTGATTGTCAGAAAATTTAACCGGTGTCTCTTGCACCTGAGGCTGTGTATCCATACACAGCCTTTTTTGCTTTTTAGATCAGTCTTTTTTGCCGGCTTTTTCCCGGTTCATGCGTTCGATGATTTTTTCCAGTCGGTCTGACAGCAGGCGTGATGCAGCAGTTTCCATGGCTCGGGCCAGTTCTGCGTGTACCGCCATTTCCGCCAGTGGCCGCAGCCGCCAAACCAAGTCAGCCAATTTGGGGAAATCGTCAGTCGGCGGCAGCTCCTCGGTTTCGTAATTCGACAGCACGTGGTCGCCCACCAGCCGTACCAATTCGTTGGCCACACGCTCGACGTTGCCACGCAGCATGCGCACGATGTCCAGCAGATCCTCCAGTGGAATGCCGGTGGAGACCAGCTCGGCGCCGGCCCGCAGTGTGCGCATGCTGCGTACCCGCATCATGGTGCCTTCGGGCTTGATCAGGTCCAGTTCATTGGCACGCAACAGCGCTTCCGGCGTCAGGGCGGCGCCAAACATGACAAGCAGTTCTGTCATGGGTACCAGCAATTGTTCCTCATCAGTCCAGGGACTGGTGAGGGCGGATTCCAGGCCCATCAGGTGACGCAGATCGATGCCGTTTTCCAGCGCGCTGATGAGTTCTTTGATGCTGGAAAGGGAATAACCGCGGTCCAGCAGGCTGGCGATTACCCGCAAGCGCGCGAGATGGGTATTGAAGTAGAAACCCTTGCGACCGCGCAATTCCGGCGGTGCCAACAGGCCTTTATCCTGATAGGCGCGGATGTTGCGCACAGTGGTGTTGGCGGTTCGCGCCAGCTCGTCGATGGTGTATTCCTTGTCCGGTGGTGAGCTGGACTTGGTGGGCGGGGGGCTGAATCCCGGCAAATGCTGGGCGATGAAGGCGAGGGTTTTCTGTGGCAGTTTCATTCGGATGGATGCCGGTTGTTTTTGCGGTAGGTCCGGATTATGCCACAACGGGCGGATGGAGGGGCCATCCGCCCGGAAGGTTGGTTCGCTACATGATCAGGTTCATTACATGGTGGTGAGGACGTTCTCAAAGGGAAAGTCGTCGTCTTCGAACTCCGTGCCTTCGCCCCGGATGACACTGATGGTTTTTATCGCGGCGAAAGTCAGGTCTTCATTGCTGTCTGGCGCATCCGTCTCGCCGAAGCAGGCGAATGCCAGGGTGTAGTCGCCCGGAGTTAGCATGCCGAGATAAAAGCTGTAGGTGCCGCTGAGTGTGACCGATGCCAGCGGGTTGGTGCCCGAGCCACCCATGTCGTCGGGCGTGACGGTGCCGGCATAGATATACACCGCGGGCACGCCTTCTCCGGCGCAGACGGAAGACACAAAGGAGCCAGCTACTTCGCCTTCGACAAATCCTACGTTGGCATCGTCCCGCAGGTGCAGGACGGGCTTCAGCTTGTAGTTACCACTATTGCCCATTTCCACAATGGATTTACGCAAGTCCCAATCCACGGTGTAGTGGGCTACGCCATTGGAGGGCACCGAAAAATTACCGCTAGTTTTCAGTTCATCCTGGGTAGGTAACTGCAGATCCTCCTGGCCGCCACCTTCCCACACAATAGAGGCGTTGGAGAGTTGGAACCGGGCCCACTGATATTCGCCAGCCGTTAGTTTTTCAGTGAACAGCAGCCGCGACGTGCCGCTCGACAGAGCCAGCAGGTCCACGGTGATTTCGTCCCCGATCACTTTCACCAGTTTTTCTTCATCAGAACCGGTGCGCTTCAGTTTTACGCCTGTGATGGTCACCCAGACGTGTTCTGCGCCATCCACCGGCGCATCAGTAATGGCCAGGTTTAGTTCGCCAGTAGAGTGGGCGCTTCCACCGCCACCGCCGCCTCCACCACCACCGCAGGCAGCCAGAGCCGCTGCCAGACTTGTTGTCAGCAGAATTTTCCGTGAGTTGTTCATGACTCTCTCCAATCTTGATGCGTTAAGTGTTGCCAGTGTTCAAGTGTTACAAAAATGGTTTGTTTCAGGGCGCTGACGATGCCGCCAGTCGCTTGTCGTTGAGACGGACGACGTTATTTTCCGCTTTGATGCGGCTTACTGTCACGCTCTGGCCGCTGAAGGCTGCCACACCTGTGACGGCATCCACACAACGTTCGTCGGTAATGTCGTTCAGGCTGACACCCGCGTGCTGTGCTGCCACGCCCAGTTGCGCACCTGCACGGTTATGACCCCAGCCGTGAGGCACTGAAATCACGCCGGGCATAATCTTGTCGGTGATCTCGGCGGGAATTTCGATTTCGCCGACGCGGGAGCTGACCACCACCGGGTCGCCATCATGGATTCCCAGCCGTTTGGCATCGTCCGGATGAATCAGCGCGGTGCAGCGATTTTTGCCTTTCACCAGCCGATTGCTGTTATGCATCCAGGAATTGTTGCTGCGAATATCGCGACGGCCGATCAGCAGGAACGTCTCCGGTCCCTGCTTGGTGGGCTTATCCAGCAATTTCTGCAGGCGGGTGATGTCTTTCATGAACAGGTTAGGCACCAGATTGATCACCTTACCTTGCGTGGCCAGTCGCTCCGGGAAGCAGGATTCCAGCGGACCGAGATCGACGCCGTGCGGATTTTTCTCCAGCACCTTCAGGGTCAGATTGTGGTTGCGGTCACGGGTATGGCGACTGAATGGGCTTACGTCCAGCAGCGCGCGTCCCAGGCTGCGTTTATCCAGCCGTTTATAGAGTTGCCGCACCACTTTTTGCTGCAGGTCGGACAGCGTGTCCGGGGTGGTGCCATAAGGTCCAATGCGCAGCAGCAAATCGAGCAGGCCTTCAATGCCCAGTCGCTTCACGATCTGATACTGCAATTCGCCCGCGGCCCATTTCAGCGGCGATTGCGAATGCAGGCGGCGGGTCAGTTCCAGCAGGATCTCCCAGTCATGGCGGGTGTCCGGGGTGGGTTGATACAGCGGTGGCGAGTATTTTGCCGTGTTGCGTACTGTCACCATGTTCAAGGCCAGATCGTAATGACCGTGTTCCAGCGGGCCGGTGGGCGGCAGGATGATGTCGGCGTGTTGAGTGGTTTCATTCAGATAGAAATCCACCGCGATCATGAAGTCCAGCTTGCCCAACGCCTTTTCCAGGCGACGGCCGTTCGGCAGCGACAGTACGGGATTGCCAGCGACGGTGATCAGCGCTTTCACCTGGCCTTTGCCTTCGGTGAGGATTTCGTCCGCCAGAGGGGAGGAGGGGAATTCACCACCAAACTCCGGCAGTTTGCGCACCCGGCTCTTGCGGGAATTGAAGGTGCCAGTTGCGCCGCCCACTTCCGCGATGCCCGGCAGGTCGATGGCGGGGCGGGTGAACATGACGCCACCTGGCTCATCCAGATTCCCGGTGAGAATATTGATCAGATTGATCAGCCAAGTGGACAGGGTACCGAAACTTTGTGTGGACACGCCCATGCGGCCATACAGACAGGCGCGTGGTGCGTTGGCGAAATCGATAGTGAGCTGGCGAATATCCTTAGCTTTCATGCCCACCTGCTTGGCTACCCGCTGTGGCGAGAAGCCGGACACCATGTTCTTCACGATATTGACGCCCTGGACCTGATTGGTCAGGCGTCCGGTGTCCACCAGATCCTGGCTGAACAGAGTGTGCAGCATGGCCATCAGCAGTAACGCGTCGGTTCCAGGGCGGACGAAGAAGTGCTGGTCGGCGATATCCGCGGTTTCATTGCGGCGCGGGTCCAGTACCACCAGTTTGCCGCCCCGTTCCTGCAGTGCTTTCACCCGGTGTTTGAAGCCGGGGGCGGTGAATAGGCTACCGTTGCTGGC
>DATLII010000611.1:0-5663 GCA_035539495.1 Dongiaceae bacterium | reverse complement strand
CTCTCTCCACTGCGTATCGGACAGCAACCATCCTTCGCCGGATGTCAGGCAGGGCACGAAGCCGTCGACATGGGGGCGTGCGAACGACATCAGTCGAGCTACGCTGTCAGCGCACACGCGGCCGTCGTCGTTGAAGGGGGTAACCAGCGGCAAAAATACTTCCTTGTTAGACATAGCGGCTCTCCTGCAATGCGAGGGTAAGGCACAGCGAATCCTGGTATAGCCCATCCAGTGGCGCGGGAAACGGCAATGGTGGTTGCAGGGATACCGGTGCGAGCCAGGGATGAAAGCTGCTGTCCTGCAACAATTGTGGATCGTGGGTATGCAGCTTGCCGTTGCAGTTGATCACTTGTGCGATAGTGCAGGCCTGCGACGGCGGCAGATGGCGTACGCGCGGATCTTTCAATGCCAGACTCAAATCACCGCGGGTATAGCCGATGCGCTCGATGCGCATCAGCGTGTGCAGGTTGTCCATGAAGGGATAGTAGGCGTCCTGTTCCTGGCGGCTGCGATGCCAGATCACGTCATCGCACAGACCCACTTGTTCCAGGCTCATGTGCAGCGATCGCATTTGCATGCGGCTGAACAAGTCCAGCGACTGCATGCGTCGGTCGGGATCATTGTCATGCATGCCCAGAAAGAAGGTGGCGTCTACAAAATCGGGACGCGTGTCATTACAGTTCATTCAGCGCGTCCTCCAAGGCCAGCATCGCGTTCTGGAACAGAGTTTCGTCACGCGCCAGCGCGATACGGATAAACCGCTGACCTCGCGCCGGATGCTTCCAGAAGAAATACTTGCCCGGCAATACGTAAATATTCGACTGCAATAGATAGTGCTGTAATTGATCGGACGTCAGCGCGGGATCTGTGATTTCAAACCAGGCCACGCTGGTGCGCACCAGTGGCACCTGGTAACGCAAAACCCCTTTGTCCAGATGTGCGATGGCACGTGAGCGGTTCCGCTGCAGCAGATCACCCACCGACGCGAAACCATCCTGCTGGCTGTCCTGCACGTAACGGGTCACCACGTTCAGCACGAATGGCGAAACGTTCAGTAGTACGCTGGTGACGATGTTGTAGATTTCGTCATTCAGATCGCGACTGGTGAGCAGGGTGGCGCATTTGGCATCCTGCAACGGCCAGGTTTTACCCGTATCCTCCATGGCGATATAACGCACGCCGGAATTTTCCAGAATGCGATACACGTCGGGGCGGCGGCCTCCGGATGCCATGATGAATGAAGCGAAGCAAAAATCCAGAATAAGGATCTTGTTGAAGTCACAGCAGAAACGTACCACTTCCAGGAAAGGCTTGTTGCCGCCGGCGAACTGGCTGAATCCGGTGGGATTGTTTGGATCAACCAACACGATGGCATCCAATGTCAGCGCATGCTTCATCAGGTTGTCGTACACCGTAGCACTATCATGAAACAGGGATTCATCCAGCGGATATAACGGAATCTGCGCGTGCTTCATCAGATCGTGCAAGTTGTCGAAGCAAGGCTCGATCAGGCCCACCCGCATGCGATGCTTGGTGAGGTAGGTGGCGGTGATCTGCATGGCAATGGATGCGGCATACACCAGATAAATATTGTCGATGCGTTCCAGCGCGGAATGCTGGCCATGCAGCGTGTAAAAGGCATGAATGAACGCCCGCTCGGCCTCGAACTGGGTGTGCTGTTCAGACTGGTACCAGATATCCGGCAGGCTGGCGACAATGGCGCGTTGAGTGGGACTCTGTTTTTGGTGTGTATGGGCATCAGCCAGATTGAATTCCGTTTTCAGCGCGTCGATTTCATGCTGGGTGATGTCCTCCTTGTGCGGGGTGCGTTGGGCGTCAGTCAGCGCGGGGGAGGCATGCATGCTCATGTGCGTTTCCTTTCGTTGGTGGTGTCAGGGTTCGATGATGATTTTTTCCATCATGCCGTGGTCGCCATGATCCAGAATGTGGCAGTGGGTGACGAAAGCCCCGGCAAAATCCGCGTAACGGGTGCGCACCTCGACCTTGTTGTCCTGTTGCGCATTCAGTTGTTCGATCATTACGGTGTCTTTCCAGAAACGATCACTGATACGGCCGTTGGCGCCTCGCACAATCACTTCGAACGGATTCACGTGGACGTGATAGGGATGGTGAGAAAATACAGACGACAATTCCCACGTCTGCGCCGTGTTCAATTTCAGCACGCGGGCATAGTTGGGGTCGAAAGGTCGACCATTGATTAATCCAATCCAGGGATCTTTGCTGACGTCGATATCGAACTGCAGGTATTCCACCGTCGGTAGCAATTCACTGTCGCTGATGGAGCGAGGGCGTACCAGTCCTGCCAGTTGCGCGTTGGCGGGCAGTGCATCCTGCTGCCGTTCGCCATTGACGATTACGCGAGCCAGAATATCTTGCGCACTGCCATCCAATGCAAAGGTGCGATGCTCTGGATTGCGATGGCAGTACTGGGGTGGCAGAGTGAAGGCGCTGTTGTCTTCGATATCCACCAGGTAATACACACCTTTGTGCGGAATGCGCGTCAACACGTCGCTGCGATAACCAGGCGCCAGGCGTACGTCGTTATTCCGGGTCAGACGTTTAGTGTCAAAAGCAATACCATCGGCGGCCAACTGGAGCAGAGGTACACGCTGATTGCTGCAGGGCTCCACTAGTGCGAGCTTCACATTTTTGCGCACGCCGGCCTGAATGAAACGCCACAGGGTCGTTTCCCCCGGCCGTAGACTGATTTCCGGCATCACTTGACCATTGATGGAAATATGCCAACCGTTGGCGCGAGCCTGGTCGGCCCACGCGGTGGGAGCGTATGTGTCGTTGTTCTCGATGCTGCCGCTGGCATTGAAGGCAATCTCCTGCAGCATCAATGTGCGTTTGCGGGCTGCGGCCAATGCTGGAATCTGGTCGTAATCACCTTTCACGATCAGAGCGCCTGACATGCCACTGCCGACCTGCACCGATGTGCCGCCATGAACGTGGGCGTGATACCAGAAGGTGCCGGCGGGATGATCAGCTGGGATTTTGATTTCGTAGTCGAACGACTCACCGGAAGTCAGTTCGATGAATACATTATCGCCACGCCCGGTGGGATCGACATGCAAACCATGAGTATGCAAATTGGTGGTGTTGAAATTATGCGGCTGGTTGTGATTGCAGTGTTCATGGGGGCCGCTGCCGTGATCTTCCACATAGCAAGGAGGATGTTGCTCTTCCGGCAGCTGGTTGACGAGGCGGATTTTTAGTGTGTCGCCCGGTCGCGCTACCAGCGTAGGGCCCAGAACCTGGCCGTTGTATTTGCGTAATTTAACCCGCTGCGTGAATGACTGATTATTTTTGAACGACTGAAAATCGTACTCCATATAGCCGGCGGTCAGCGTGGTGGAGAGGATTCCGGTGTTGCGATCGGCACGAATTTTCTCTGGCCGAGCCAGTGGCGGGTGTTGAAAGTTACGCGGTTGACGAAATGCTTTAACGCCTAGTGTTCCGGGCGATGGCGCTGCATCCAGTGCCGCGCGTGCTTCTGCGTCCCCCAGCGGATAACCCACGATGTCATTGCTATAACCGTTAACCGAAAACAGCGCGCACAGCATAGCCGCGCCCAGTCGCCTGGCTGCAAACATAAGCCTTCCTTTGCTTCTGATGTGGTAGAGGTGTGTTTCAATCCTGCTGACAATCTAGTGATAGGATTTGACGGAAAGGTTTCAACGAGGCTACAAAATTTGAAAATGGGATTTGCAAATGTGCACAGCGGCGAAGTCCGCTGGAAAAAGCAGCAGCAATTTATTTGGAAGTGATTGGCGGAACTAGTCGGTTAAAACGCAACTGGATCGTGTATCGGCATCGGTATTCGCATCTCTGCTCGAGAGCTCTAACCTGCTCGCCTCGTCACGCGCTGGGCGGGCTGATAATATTGCGCCATATAATCCAAGATCTCCGAATTCAGCGCACGGGCATCTGCATGCTTGCCATACCAGCAGAACTCGTTCAGCGTATGTAGCAGATCCCTGCACGCTCTAATCCGGGCTGCGGATATCAGGAGAGGATTTTTCTTTATCTGCTCCAGGTCTTTCCGAATAGCAGCCAACGTTTTCCTGGATTCATGGCGCAGATATTCCTGGGATCGTCCATGTAGCTCAACGGCGTTTTGATTAAGATCTTCAAAGCACGCGTCCACTACTGTGCGGCCAGGATTGTTGAACAGTACGCCGCGCACCCACCAACGTTTGTCAGACAGCTGTCGCGGCCGTCCGTGGATTCGAAACGCGGAAAGTGAAAATGGCCGCTCTGGCCATTCTTCTATTCGATAATTTCCCTTAGTTTCCAGGTGCCCATTTAACATGGCGCCCTCCAGTCGAATTTCGTCAAAGCCTATTTGTTTTTCGTGTCGTTCTTTTCTTGAGTGTGACAATGGGGTTTTAGTTCACTTTGTCGGAAATTGAGCGTTAACCGAGGCAAGCTCTGTGCCAGAGCTTGGGGGATGGTGGTTCGAGGCTGTATTGGACTGAAAACGCTGAAGGGAAAATAGAGTGCGAATACCGACTAGGCTAATTTTAAGCCAATATTTTGAGCCAACGGCGCTGCTTCAGTGAAATTGTTGCGCTGCTCTTTGTTACTTCTGCTTTCGCCGTTGAGTCCCGGTTTGGCTATACAGCGGGAGCCAACGCCTGCCCCAGGGCGCGTCGCATGGCCATATTCTGGTACCGGAATCTCAGCTGCTCCGTTAGAAAGCGACGGCCCGGCCAGGTAATGGTCGGATTTACTATCAACGTATTCCGACCTTTATGATCAATGACACCGCTCAAGAAGCCTTCTTTCAGCAGGTCCATCACCAATCGATAGGATACTGAACTGCCGGAATCGATCGTTTTCGGCAGTAGCCGATCAGCCGCCAGCGTCAGAATATCGACATACTCTTTCATGACACCCTCTCCAGTTCTTTGATATTGCATTTGTTTTCATATTAATTCCCGTGGTTGATGACCGTCGGTTCGATCCAGCAAAAAAAATAGAAGAGCGCACAGGACAAATAATTTCTATCAGGAAAAGTTCCCGTGCCGAATGAACTATTGCGTGGCTTGAATGTGAACAGGTGTCAGTCCAGTTGCCGGATTAATGGTGGGATTCAAATGAGAAAAAGACGAGCCTTAATGTGGCAGAGTGCGGTTTCGCCACTTAAGCCCTGTTACCGCTAAAGGCAAGAGTAGCGGCCGAGTCAGCTAGGGTGGCCATAGCAATCATGATAACAAGCACAGCTGTGGTGGTGTTTGAGGTGGCTGGTCCGCTTTGCAATATAGATACCGCAAATATCCCGCCAGCGCCTTAATCAATCCGGCCAGTGCCAAGGTGGAACATCCAGCAGCCCCTGGCCAATGACTCTTGTCTCTCCTAACTCTTTGTTCAATCCAATCGGATTGCAATTCCCGTCCGCCTCCAACGTCGCCACCAAGCGCGGCGCATGCGACACCACCCATACCTGCGTTTCCTGCGACGCTCGCACAATGAGCCGACCCAACGCTGGCAGCAAATCCGGATGCAAGCTGGTTTCCGGCTCGTTCAATACCAGCAGAGAAGGTGGCCGGGGCGTCAACAGTGCTGCCACCAACAAAAGATAGCGCAATGTACCATCCGACAATTCTGCTTGATTCAGAGGCCGCAGTAATCCCCGC
>DATLII010000610.1:0-4124 GCA_035539495.1 Dongiaceae bacterium | reverse complement strand
CCACAAAGGTGCCGGATTCCACCAATGCATTACCACCCACCAATTCACCCGGCTGCAGATGTTGGGGAATGATGCTGTATTTTACCGGGCCGAACAGAGTGGAGTGCAGCCCCATCAGGAACAATAGAAACAGCAATCCCCAGGTCTGGTGGAAGTAAAAGCAGAAGGCGCCCAGTACCATGATGACGATTTCCAGCAACTTCACATAACGGATCAGGATCGCTTTGTCGTATTTGTCCGCCAGTTGGCCAGCCAGTGCAGAAAAAAGAAAAAACGGAAGAATGAATAGACCAGCACCCAGATTATTCATCGTGTCGTGACTGACACCCGTCTGAAATGCCACATGAAATGTCGCTAGCGCCAACAACCCATTCTTGAACACGTTGTCATTGAACGCGCCCATAAACTGGGTCCAGAAGAACGGAGCAAAACGGCGCTGGCCCAGCAGCGCGAACTGCGATTTGGTTTCGGTCTTGCTGTCCTGTTTCATCCGGATTTTCCTTCGTTGAGCCAAGAGTGCAGATAGTGTTTGACCAGAGATTGCAGCAGCGCCTGCGGCGATGCGATGGAGTCGGAAAACAGCTTGTCGCCAGTATGGAGAATACAGATACCGTGCACGCTGCTCCATAACGTGCGGGACGCCAGCTGGATCGATTGCCGGCTGCGGCGCGGTGCCAATGTGCGTAACGTATTTTCCAGCAATGCGAACAGGGCGTCGACACGGGCCTGGTACCAATCCGGCATCACATGGCCCCGCGGCAGGCTGTGGCGGAATACGGCGGCCCATTGGCGTTCGTGGCTTTCCGCGAAGCGCAAATAGGCATCGGCAATGCGCAACACCCGTTGTACCGGATCACGCCCAACCTGGGCGGCGGCGTCCAATTCTGCCAGCAGCTCCGACAGGGTGAAGGCGTTGGCGTGCAGCACCAGGTCGTGAATATTTTCGAATGATTGATACAGAGTGCCCACAGTGTAGCCAATTTTCTGCGCTACCTTGCGCGCGCTGACACCCTCGATACCTTCCAGGCTGATGAGGGAGCGGGCGGCGTCGATGGCCATGCTCTGTAATTCTTCCCGTGAATGATCGTTGCGGCGTGCCATAATGAATCCAGTCACTATGTGGTTGACCTGCTGGCAGGGCTTCTGCCAGCATAATTGAACAATGTTTAATATTCAAGAAAGCCGCAAGGAAATTGAGGATGCCAAAAGAAACCGTGGTGTTGTTGCATGGTTTGGGTCGCTCTCCGCTGGCGATGGCGGGGCTGCACTGGTATTTGCATAAGCAAGGCTATCGGGTGGTGAACCAGGGCTACGCATCGCGTCGGCATCCGATCCCTGAATTGTGCCGGCAGTTGTTTCACGACCTGATCCCGCATCTGGCCGGTGGTGAAGGCTCCATTCATTTTGTTACGCATTCTTTGGGCGGCATTCTGCTGCGCTACGGATTGCAGCATTGGCAAGCGCCCATTCATCGGCTGGGACGCGCTGTCATGCTGGCGCCGCCGAGCCAGGGTAGTGAGCTGGTGGATCAACTGCGACGCTGGCCGTTGTTGCCCCGTGTGCTTGGGCCGGCGTTTCTGCAGTTGGGCACCGACCCCGCCAGCATTCCCCAGCAATTGCTGTTAAGCGAGACCGAACCTTTTCCTCTCGAAGTGGGTATCATTGCAGGACGCCGTTCTATCGACCCTCTACTGTCGCGCTGGCTGGAGGGGGAGCATGACGGCAAGGTGACCGTGGCCCGCAGCCGCCTGCCGGGTATGGCGGATTTTCGCGTGATGGATGCGAACCACACTTTCATCATGAATGATCGCGCCGTGCGTGCGCAGGTGGTGCATTTTCTGCGGCATGGCCGGTTCCAGGAAATCTGAATTTGGATGATGTCCCATGAGTGTTGAAATCGAGCGCAAATTTCTGCTGAAGAACGACGGCTGGCGGCGGGATGCCCACGACCAACCCATCGCCGGCATCCCGTTTCGCCAGGGCTATCTTCCTGCACGTGATGGCATCACGGTGCGGGTGCGGCTGGAAGGTGCGGATGCCCGCCTGACGATTAAAGGCAAAACACAGGGGCTGTCACGACTGGAATATGAGTACACGATTCCGCTACAGGACGCACAGCAGATGCTGGACAGTCTGTGCGAAAAGCCGTTGATCGAGAAGGTGCGCTACTGCCGCAGTGGGCAGGGCTATATCTGGGAGATCGACGAGTTCGGTGGCGACAACAAGGGTCTGCTGGTCGCTGAGGTTGAATTGGAGAGTGAAGATGAACACCCGCCGCTGCCGGATTGGATTGGACAGGAAGTGACGGGCGATGCGCGTTACTACAATGTGAATCTGGTGAAGAAGCCGTTTAAGGACTGGTAAAGGAAATTACTCGGGACCTGCTTGCAGTGCCTCCGCCACCCCGGGGCACTGCCCGCACGAACAACTCCGTAGAATCCACGCTCAAATCACATCAATACTCGGCAATTCCAACTCCGCCAAACAATTCAACCCACGCAGCCCATCATGATTATTGGGGTACAGTCGTACCTTGAACGGCGCAATCAGCAAGGCCTTCCCATCCACCAACCCCACATAACCCGCCGCATGGGTGGTGATACAGGCATCCCCATCGAAGCGAATCTCACACCCTTCGGCCAGGTCCGCCAGCGACAACAGACCATTGCCCAGCACATCGTCCACCGCAGCACGACTGCGGTAGCAGGCCAGGGCATGGGCCGTTAGCACGATCACCATGCCGTTGTGCAGGTGGATCAATTGAGCCGGCTGCTGACGCACGCGTTCACAGCTGGTATGGGCGATGATACTATCCGTTGGATTCATGCAAATGCCTGTCAGATGACGATTTTTCTTCCCGTCAGTATATCGGACCTTGCCCGGCGACAACACGAGAACCAGACTTAACTGATGAACCCGCACCCCTACCATATTGCCGTCGAACTGATCGAAGCCATTGGCGAATACCTGGATAGCCAGGGCTTCGACTCTGCCGCTTTTTTTCAAAGCCAGGGTTTTGCCCTGGATGGCGATGAGCATGAGGGTTACGTGGATTTCCAGGTGTTCTCGCGACTGTTCGACGCCGCCGAGCAATTTACCGGTGATCGCTGCATCGGCCTCAGTGTGGGTGCGAATTTTCTGGCGCGACATTGGGGGCGATTGGGCTACCTGATCATGGCGGGCGAAAACGGATTGGAAGGCGTGCAATTCATTCAGCGTTTCGCTCGCATCGTCACCAACGCACTGGAGCTGCACTGGCAGTGGGACGCGACGACATTGAATTGCGATTTCAACATTCTGGCGCCAGACGTGAGTCGTCATGTGTACGATTATTTCGTTTCCAGCAGCCTGTCGCTGGCGCGCGTGACGAATGATGGGCGTGGGCCATACCTTGCCGTCCATTTTCAACATGATGGTGGTGGTTGCGCAGAACAGTACGCGCAGCAACTGGGATGCGAATGTCATTTTAACGCGCCTTGGAATCGCATCGTGGTGGAGATTGCGCGGCTGAGTCAGGAATCCCGTCTGCGCGACCCGCGTCTGAAAAAAATTCTGGAAGAGCACGCGCTGCAGGTGCTGCAAAAATTAGCAACCGGCGATGAAGTGATCGGCCGTGTGCGTCAGCATATTCTGCAGCAATTGCCCAATGGTGTGCCCACATTGAAGGACACTTGCGCGTTGCTGGGGCAGAATGAACGCACCTTTCAGCGCACGTTGGCGCGGCTGGGTTTTAACTACCAGGACATGGTGGATGAATTGCGCATGAATCTGGCGCTGGAATATCTGCGCAACGATTACAACTTTCTCGACATCGCCATGATGCTGGGTTATTCCGAGCAGAGTGCTTTTCACCGCGCCTTCAAACGTTGGACTGGCCTGCCGCCATCGCAGTACAAAAAAACCCTTTCTTAACCGTGTCTTATCCGCGCTGTTGCTTAGGCAGCAGCGTCTTGTCTGCTATAGCTGATTTTCTGCAAAGCTACTGAAATATTGTTGGTTCGCTAGCCAAAATGCGCTGGCTATAGTGCCCAAATGCCCGCACCCCAGCGCTGTGCGTCGGGGCGCGGTACCCGGGCACTCTCCGATCAGCGAGGAGCACCAATGTCAGTCAGCAATCCCAAGAT
>DATLII010000609.1:0-4971 GCA_035539495.1 Dongiaceae bacterium | reverse complement strand
GCGTCACCTGCGCGCAATATGGCGGCGAATCTGAATAAACTTGAACGCATTTTCAGTGAGAGTGCGGGCGTGCACCGGATTGCCAGCAAGAAACTGATATCGCGTGCGACGGCATCTTTTACGAGTCAGGATCTGAGTTTTGCTTCGCCATTGCAGGGTCTGTTGGACTGAAGGTTCCGCTGTTTCGTTCATGCACCCGCAACATCTCACGCAGTTGCGTCTGCACACCTGGATGGCTGATTTTCGGCAGTGCCTCGCGAATCTTCCGCACCACCCACAATTGGCCTTTGTCCAGTAACTGCAGCCGTGCCGGCAGATCCGCGATCGCCATGCATTTTTCGTAGAAATCACCTACGTCAGTACCTGCATGTCCACCCAGCAATAGGATACTGAAAATCAAACCTCGGCAGGACTCCACTTCATCCTGCTTCGCCTGTTCCAGAAAATGGGCCCAGGGTTTTGCCTCTGGCTGCTGCAGGGTATCGCCGCAGATTTTCGCGCCGGCGCGCTCTGCACTCAGCAATGTATTCAGCAGCGTCAGCACTTCTTCACGCGGTAAAAATCCGTGATACGCCGGATCGGTATCCGCCATCTGACACGGGCTGGAGTTGGGTTCGTTGATTTCGTTTTCTGTTTGCATGATTCACACCTGCCACGGCATATCCAGCGCTGCAATTTGCCGCAGCCCCTGCAATGCCGGTTCCAGTGAGGGGGCAGCGGCGGCCGCCCGATACGTGATGTAAACGGGATAGGTAAATTCCGGCGATCCCGTCACTCGTTCCAATTCACCGCTGGCCAGATACTGTTCCACCACGCGCGTGCGGAACCAGCCGTTGCCACCGTTGCGCAATAGCAGTTGCAGCGCCAGCGGACCCAGATTGAAACTGAATGCAGACTGACGCGGTTGTGGCAGTGAGGCGTCGTACTGGCGCACGAAATCTTCGCCCCAGTTGATAAATAGATTGGGCGAGCCGTTGCCGGGCTTTTGCACCTGAATCAGTTTTTCCTCCAGCAACTGCTCCACGATAAAACCGGAGTAATAGTTGGGGCGGTGCACGATGGCAGCGTCCAGTTGGCCTCGCTCCAGCGCGGCGATCAGTAGCGCCGGGTCGTCCACCTGCGAATCTACCGCCACGTCCGGCAGATCGGTCTGAATCCAGGCCACCCAATTCGACAGCAGTGGATTCCACAGGCTGGTTTCGCCGCCCAATCGTAGTCGTGCCTTGTGGCCTTTCGGCAAATGCATTTCCCGCCGTGCGCGATTCCAGATATTCACCAGATCGGTGGCATGGGCAACGAAGGTTTCCCCCTCCGGGGTCAGCCGGGCACCCGAGCGATTGCGCACGAACAGCTGGCTTTCCAGCAGTTCCTCCAGGGTGCGGATGCGGGCGGTCACGGCGGTCTGGGTGATGTGCAGGCGCTCCGATGCCCGGATAAAGCTGCCCGCGCTCACCACTTCCAGGAAGGTTTTGGCCAGTTCTATATCCATAACAACGCTAATCCAGCAAATATATTGATATAAAGGCGCATTTAAATTCATTAGATATTACACCAGCGCACCAATAAAGTGCCCCCATTCTTTTGGTAGTAGGAAGTGGGCAATGAAGTTGGACGATGCAGGTGTACTGCTGATGATGCTGTCGGCGGTGATAGTGATCGGCTGTTTGTTATTGGTGTTTGTGCTGGAAAGCAGTCTGCCTGTGCCCCTGCTGGTGTTAGGCCATGCCTGCGCCATGGTGGGGGCGGTGGGGTTCAAAGTGGGATACGTCATGAGGCTGGAAGCCCGCGTGCGGCAGCAGAGCCGGTGACGCCATGAAAGTCGCATTTCGCGTCGGGCGCTGGCTGGTGGAGGTTGGGCGCTATCTGGGGATCGGCCCTGACACGACGTCTCACCCGGAAAAATTCATCTCCGCCATTGGCGGCGCGCTGGGCATGCTGGTGCTGTATTACGGCCTGCGCTGGTATGCCCACGAACAGGCTGTGTTTCTGCTGCTGACCTCGCTGGCGGCGACAGCGGTGCTGGTGTTCGCGGTGCCGCATGGCGCGCTGTCGCAACCCTGGCCGGTGTTGGGGGGTTACTTGATATCAGCGCTGGCGGGCGTGACCTGGCATCGGTGGGTGCCGGCTTTGGAATGGGCCATTCCCCTAGCAGTGGGCACGGCGTTGCTGGGTATGTATTACCTGCGTTGCCTGCATCCCCCTGGCGGCGCGGTGGCGCTGGCGGCGGTGATCGGCGGCCCCGAGATCCAGCAGCTCGGTTACCACTTCATCTGGTTGCCAGCGCTGGCCAACGCGGCGGTGCTGGTGGTGGTCGGTGTCATCTACAACCGCTTCTTTCCCTGGCGACGTTATCCGGTGCATGTGATGCACCTGAAACCGCATGCGCATCTGCAACCGGACGCGCAGAAATCAGTGACGCTGACGGAAGCGGATTTCGCTCACGCGCTGCAGCAGATGAATTCTTTCATCGATATCACGCCGGAGGATTTGCTGGAACTGTATGCCTGCGCCCAGGATCAGGCGTTGAAGCGGGCGCAGGCGATCAAACAGACACGACCGAGATTGCGGCGGGTGGCGTGATGGATGTGACTGTTACGCGTCCACCACAATCGAATTCATATAAGCCCGGAACAAACTGGTGTAGCGCGGCACATCCAGCAAAAACGAATCATGTCCCTGCGGGCAGTCGATGTCCGCATAACTCACGTTCTTCTTTGCCGCCAGCAGCGCGGTGACGATTTCTTCCGAACGCTCCGGTGAAAAACGCCAGTCGGTGGTGAAGGACATGATCATGAAATTGGCTTTCGCCCGTCGCAGTGCGCTCGCCAGATCGTGCTCGAAATCCGCGGCCGGATCGAAGTAATCCAGGGCGCGGGTCATCAGCAGATAGGTGTTGGCGTCGAAATTTTTCGAGAACACTTCGCCCTGGTAGTTCAGGTAGCTCTCCACCTGAAATTCCACGTCGAAATCGAAGCTGATGGAGCCATCGCGCAGTTCGCGGCCGAATTTTTCCCGCATCGCCGCATCCGACAGATACGTGATATGCCCCAGCATGCGCGCCAGGATCAGGCCGGTTTTGGGATAAGTGTCTTTTTCGTAAAAGTGGCCGCCGTGGAAATCCGCGTCCAGCAAAATGGCCTTGCGCGCGATTTCGTTGAAGGCGATGTTCTGTGCCGACAGTTTGGGCGCGGCCGCGACGATCACCGCGTTGCGCACGCAGTCGGGGAAATCAATGCTCCACTGCATGGCCTGCATGCCGCCCAGGCTGCCACCGACGACCGCGGCCCACTGTTTAAGGCCGAGAAAATCCATCAGCGCTTTCTGGCTGACCACCCAATCCTTCACGGTGACGATGGGAAAGTCAGGGCCATACGGTTTGCCGGTTTCGGGATTCTGGGTGCTCGGGCCAGTGCTGCCGTGGCAGCCGCCCAGATTGTTGAGCGACACCACAAAGAAGTGGTCGGTGTCGATGGCCTTGCCGGGGCCGATCGCGGTGTCCCACCAGCCGGGTTTGCTGTCGTTTTCGCTGTGGTAGCCGGCGGCGTGGTGGTGGCCGCTCAGGGCGTGGCACACCAGCACGGCGTTGCTACCTGCGGCGTTGAGTTGGCCGTAGGTTTCATAGACCAGTTCGTAGCGGGGCAGGGATTTTCCGCATTCCAGGGTGATGGGGGCGTCCCAGTGGAAACGCTGGGGTTGCACGATTCCCACCGAATCCTCAGGCAACTGTTTGGGCATCGGCGCGGCTGACTTCTCTGGCTAGGTTCAGGTGATGTTCAAGGTGTTGCGCAGTCTATTTCATCACCCGCTTCACCGCCAGCAGCAGGCGGGCGTCCAGCAGGGGTTTTTCCAGGAAGTCGGCGGCGCCGGCGCGCATGGCTTCCACTGCCAGGGGTACGCCGCCCTGGTTGGCGGTGACGATGGCGGGAATGGCGATACCCCGTTCACGCAATTGAAGCAGCAGGGCGACACCGCCCGGCGTTCCCAGCTCCGATTTACCGAGTTCTGATGCCAGCACCAGGCAGCGCGGGGTTAGCAGGCGCAGCAGGTTCTCCAGATCCCCGGCATTGGCGGTGGTGTGCACCGTGAAGCCCAGGGTTTCGAACAGCAGGCGCATGGCGTCGCGGACGGCCGCGTCGGGCTCCGCCAGCAGGATGTCGATGGAGTGGGGGATGGTGTCGATCAGACCGGCCGCTGACGGTTCCAAGGCTGACTGCTCCAAGAAGGTGAATCCTCAAACCCAATACGCACGCGACGTGCGGTTAGAGGAATTGTGCGTCTGCTGGCGGGACACGGGCCATACGTGCTTGTACTTAGGCGGGCCGGACTCTTGATCCGGGTCAGGTTAAATCAGGCGTTGTGTCAGAAATGGGCGTTGGTAAAGAGGCGTCAGAAGGAGGCATCAGAATCCACAATCAGCATCATCCTTACCAGATCCGGCAGGGATTGGGCCTGCATCTTTTCCATCACCCGGGCGCGGTGGATCTCCACGGTGCGCTGACTCAGGCCCAGTTCGGCGGCGATCACCTTGTTGGCCTGACCCTGCACTACGCGGTCCAGCACTTCCCGTTCCCGGGGGCTGAGCAGTTGCAGATTGGCTTGGATGCTGTCTTGCCTGCGGCCACTCTGGCTGCGCTGACGATCCCAGGTCAGAGCGTCGCCGATGCGGTCCAGCAGGTCCTGATCGCGGAAAGGTTTCTGCAGGAAATCGAAAGCGCCGGCCTGCATGGCCTGCACCGCCATGGGCACATCGCCGTGGCCAGTAATGAAGATGACAGGGATCGGCACGCCCAGTTGTTTCAGGCGCTGTTGCAGGTCCAGCCCGCTCATGGAGGGCATGCGCACGTCCAGCACCAGGCAGCCGGAGCTGATGCCGGGGGCCGCGTGCAGGAAGGCCAGCGGGGAGTCGAAGGTTTCCACTACGTGATCGACGGATTGCAGCAGCAGCTGGATGGAATCCCGCACCGCTTCGTC
>DATLII010000608.1:0-3005 GCA_035539495.1 Dongiaceae bacterium | reverse complement strand
CTCTTGAAACAGCCGGTGATCGACGCCTGTGTGGATTGCGTTCTGCATGACGGCAAAACAACGCTGCGGGAATTGGAAGTACTGCGCGCGGTGTGCGAGGCGTTAGAATGCCCGATGCCGCCAGTTCTGCCAGGTGTGGCGCAGGCGGCTTGAAGCCCGCGCCACCGCTGAACAAAATCGCGAGCGCAGTGATCCGGTTACTAGTCAGCACTGTCCGCAACATCCCGCCGATACGGCAACCACTCCCCCGCCGCTTCCTGATAACGCAGGCTTTCCGCCTGCTCCCATTCCAGATAACGGGCGATGGCATCGCGAAAAGCCGGATGCGCGATCCAGTGATAGGACGTGGTTTGCACCGGCTCAAATCCCCGCAGCAGTTTGTGTTCACCCTGAGTGCCCGGATCAAAACGCTGCAAACCGCGCTTAATACAGTAATCGATGCCCTGATAAAAGCAGGCTTCGAAGTGCAGATATTCCACCTCTTCCAATGCGCCCCAGTGACGTCCATACAACGTGGTGTCGTCGTGGAAGCAAAGCGCGGCACCGATCATCCGGCCTTGACGCCATGCCTGCACCATCAGAATCTGCTGCGGTCGCGCGGCGCCGATGCGCTGAAAAAACTCGGCATTCAAGTATGGCCGCTGGCCGCGCACGTAATAGGTGTTCTCATAGCAGTGATAGAACTGCTGCCAATCCTGCGCCGACAACTCACTGCCTTCCCGCGCCAGCAGCGTCACGCCCTGATCTGCAACCCGCTGCCGCTCGCGGCGAATGTTTTTGCGCTTGCGGGATTTCAGACGGGCCAGGAAATCATCGAAACTGCCGTAACCGTAGTTGCGCCAGTGGAATTGGGTATCGGGGCGCGGCAATAACTCTGTCACATCCAAACCCGGCGGCAGTCCTTCGGCAAACAATAAATGCCAGCCCGTTCCGGCGCCCGTCCGTAATTCCTGCTGCACATTATCCAGCGCGAACTGCAACAACATCGCCACATTTTCGCCCGGCTTTACCCACCAACGCGGTCCAACACTGGGCGTGAATGGCACCGCGGTGATCCATTTCGGGTAATAACGCAGCCCTTGCTGTTGGTAAGCCTGAGCCCATCGCTGGTCGAAGACGAACTCACCCCATGAATGTGTCTTCTGATAAATCGGCATGAAAAATACAGGCTCGCCTTCCCGCTCGATCCAGAGATGACGCGGCTGCCAGCCGGTTTGCCCACCCACGCAACCGCAACTTTCCAATAGGCCAAGAAAATCAGCGTTGAAGAAAGGATTCGCGCTGGGAACGGATAATGCATTCAACAGCGCGGGAGGCAGGCTATGGAATGCTGATACGGTGTGTAAATGCATACCCTATTCTACTGATGGACCAGGACTGAGGAACCAGGAAGGCCCAGTGGTTATTTGAGGATGGTTTCGGTAGTAGCGGCGCGGAGCCCGAACGGAACCATACCACTGGAAGGCTCCGCTACTCAGCTGTTATCGGCGACATTCAAATCGCCGCAAGCTGTCGTGGCCGACGGTTTACAGCGCACTCGCCCTGGGTGAGAATGCGGCTGGAGCAAGAGGAACCGCAAGTCATGACGTCATTCACACTTAACGGAAAACCAGTGGAACTGGACGCAGAGCCAGACATGCCACTGTTGTGGGCAATCCGCGATTTACTAGGGCTCACCGGTACCAAATACGGCTGCGGCCAGGGTTTGTGTGGTGCCTGCACCGTGCATATCGACGGCGCGGCGCAGCGTTCGTGCGTCACCCCCATCAGCGCCATCGCCGGTAAAGCCATCACCACCATCGAGGGCCTGAGCGCCAACGGCGATCATCCGGTTCAACAAGCCTGGATTCAGAACAACGTGCCTCAGTGTGGCTATTGTCAGCCGGGGCAGATCATGTCCGCCTGCGCGCTGCTGGCGAAAAATCCCAATCCCACCGACTTCGACATCAACACCGCCATGGCCGGCAATCTGTGCCGCTGTGGTACCTATGGCCGCATCCGCATTGCGATTCAGGATGCCGCCTCACGCATGAACAACAATAATTCCGCTGCGCCGTATGCAGCTACTGGCTTTCAAAACAATCTGGGCCAGGACAATTTGGGCGGCTGAACCGCCCCGTTACTTTTTTGCAGTCCGTTATTTTTAAGCACAGAGGGTACCGCCATGCAAAGCCGCCGGGCATTTTTGAAAGCCCTGGGGATTGCCGGCAGCGGTCTGATACTGCCGGTTACCCTGACCGCCTGCTCCTCCGCACCGACTCAACAGTCACAACCCGGCACCTGGCAACCCAACGCCTGGCTACGTATCACGCCCGACAACGAAATCCTATTTTATCTGGACCGCGTAGAAATGGGCCAGGGCACCATGACCGGCCTCACCACCCTAATCGGCGAGGAACTCAATACTGCGCCCCATCTGATCAAGGTGGTCACAGCGCCGGTGCACAAGGATTTCATCAATCCGAATTTTGGCATCCAGATCACCGGCGGCAGCACCAGCCTGCGCACAGACCATAAACGTCTACGCACCGTGGCAGCGGAAGCACGGGAGCGATTGCGCGCGGCAGCAGCACTGCGTTTCCAGGTAAATCTGAACCAAGTGCAGGCGATTGACGGCTACATCGAATACAACGGCACCCGCATTCCCTTCGGCCAACTGGCGGACTCGGCGAGCCAGTTGTCGACACCCAAGGTGAAACTGAAATCCCCTTCCCAATACCGCTTCATCGGCAAACCTGGCATTCGCCTGGACGCCGCCATGAAAAGCCGTGGCACCGGCAAATTCGGCATCGACACGCAATTGCCGGAGCTGTACATCGCTGTGCTGAAACGCTGCCCGGTGATCGGCGGCACAGTGAAAAGCTGGCAGGCCAATGGTGCCGACCAGATGCCGCGGGTGAAAAAAGTGGTTGAAGTGCCCATGGGCGTCGCCGTGCTGGCGGACTCGTTCTGGCACGCGCAAAAA
The DNA here is from genome assembly GCA_035539495.1 of Dongiaceae bacterium. Taxonomy (GTDB): domain Bacteria; phylum Pseudomonadota; class Gammaproteobacteria; order Pseudomonadales; family Ketobacteraceae; genus Ch67. The sequence goes on along the minus strand of DATLII010000608.1, from coordinate 40 downwards.
GCGCTGGAGAAAGTCACGGTGGAATGGGAGCTACCCGAAC
>DATLII010000607.1:0-4342 GCA_035539495.1 Dongiaceae bacterium | reverse complement strand
TGCCCAGACGGTCCGTTACCCGGCCGTCGAATACGCCCTGACTGTTGAAGCGACGGTAGACCTCAAGCCAATCGTCCCAACGCGGATACAAGGTTCTGGCCCAGTCGTCTCCCTGCAGGATTTTCAGGTCCAGCCCCCAGTGCGGACGGGCGTGAAATTCCTCCATCATGGTCTGTTCGTAGGTTTTCAGCAGATCGCGGTCGCCGCGTACGCCCTGCACGATGATCAGTTCCAGAATCATGCTGGGCCGGCCGTATTGCATGGCAATCAGCGCATCCGACGCTTTGACGAACCGTACCGACGCCGGCGCGCTGTGCACGATACCCTGCGCCTGCAATTCTGCAGCAATCGAAAAAGCGCGTTCCATCGCGGGAATGGTTTGCTCCAGATCGAACGCCGACTCCACCGCGATGGCATTGGTGTTGTTGACCACACCGATGTTGAAAATCTTGTAGCTGACATTGTTGTAGCCGGGATCGGACTGGGATTTCAGTGATTGTTCGATCAGCACCGGCGCCAAGGCGGGAATATTGTTTAGCAGCCAACTCAACGGCTGTTCCACAAATGTAATCAGGCCCGACAGCAATGTAGTGCCAGCCTGGCCACGTTCTCCGGTGGTTTTCAGCGGTTCGTAGGATTTGAAGCGTTTGGTGATCAGGATGCTGTGATCGCCGTTGATGGGATACGGGTTGTACTGCAACTCGTAGTAATCGAGGGGCTCGCCACTGTCTTCCAGCGGTTCCCCTTTCAAAACGCGATCCAGGAAACCGCCGGGGGCCTTGATGGCATTCCAGGTAGTCAGCGTGCGCACTTCCCGCAGCCAGAATTTACGGTCCGTCTGCAGCGTCACGGAATAGACGATGCCCATGGAGCCGACGCTCACCACCATCGAATTAAAAATGGTGTCGTCCTGGATCAGAATGACTGGGATTGTGGGATTTTCTTCCAGCGTGCCGGGGAAGGTTGCCGGATCAGTGATGCCGTCAGCGGGTTCGATCTGATACATCACACCGCCTTCGCCCACAACCTGCAGGCTGAGGATCTGCGAGGCGATCGGCCCGTAACCCAACCCCGAACCGTGCGTGGCGGTCATGGCGGCACCGACGATGGTCTGTCCGTCATAACCCCCCATGTTTTGCAGCGCCAGGCCTTGCTTGTCCAGATAGCGATTGAGCTCGCGGATACGGATGCCGCTCTGGACGCGTGCCAGCAACGGATCGTCCGGATCTTTCAATCGAGTGCGGTCCAGGGTGAGGGGCTGATTCAATTTATAGGGGGTGAGCAGGATGTCGTCCGTCACCGCCACATCGGAGTGTGAATGACCGGAGCCTGTCATGCGAATGCGTTTGCCCTGCAGAGTGGCCTGTGACACGGTCTCAATCAGAGCCTCAGCGCTGGTAGGCGAAAACAGCACCTGCGGATTTACTTTCTCAGTCTTGGCAAAGTTTTCCCACAGGCAGCCCTGCAACAGCGCGACGAGCACCATCAGGGCCAGCGGTCGCAGCCAGAAGTTGGTTTTGGGTGTCATGGAGAGGATCCTGTATCGGACGATTATTATTTTTGTACTTTGGTTCCATTTTTTACTTGATACCATTTAAGCCTTTGTCCCGCAAGCCTCCCTGCCGTTCCGCGTCACTCATTTCGGGGTGAAGTTTTGTCTTCGTGCTCCCCGATACAGGCAAAATTTTCTTTCCGGAATCATGGGTTTGCTATATGATTTTGACCTCTTCAACCTGGGTGGATCTGTCATTCATTCCGTCTACCCAGCTCAAATGAGTTCCAGGAAGCGTGGCCGAGCGGTTGAAGGCACCGGTCTTGAAAACCGGCGAGGGGCGACCCTCCGTGAGTTCGAATCTCACCGCTTCCGCCAATTCCTTAAAGTGCTGCATCGGATGCGACGCTATTCTTGCCAAGTACAGACGGCATGGACGACTCGCAAGCCCCCACCAGACTTGAATCGCTAGATTGGCTGCGCGGATTAATGGCGCTGTCGATAACGGGCCAGCCCCGATTTGTTTCGCTAGCAAGTTACTGATCATCGACGCTTTTCGCACGCGCTGAGTATTGAGAACACCACCATTTACAAATCTATAAACAACGTCACCAAACTCCCCAGGAAAGCCGTCGTTTCGCCGTCTACTTTTTAATCAAGACACCAACGAATCCAATTCCAATCGACGGCCCGACACCCCATGAAAAAAATGATCCTGCTGTTACCTGTTCTGTTCCTGCTGGGTGGCTGCTTTGAATGCTCGCTGGAAACACCGATATTCGGTAATCCCAGCCTGTCCTGCGAACAGAACTGATCTCCGAGTCGACCCCCGGGAAGGGAATCCCTTGCTTTAACACCCTGCCGCCCTATCATTGCCCTGTTCATCGTCGCGGGGTAAATCATGATCTTTTCCGTCCACGTCCTGGCGCCACCCTACAGCCGGCAAGCCAATGCCAGTGCGCTGCAGTTCTGCAGCGCCGTGCTGCAGCAAGGGCACCAGCTCAAGCGCGTGTTTTTCTCGGGTGACGGTGTATTGGCTGCATCCACCTTGGCGATACCTCCCCAGGACGAAATCCACCTGTACCGAGGCTGGCAGGAACTGGCTCATCAAGGCGTCGAACTGGTGGTGTGCATCTCCGCCTGCCTGCGCCGCGGCATCATCAATGAGAGCGAAGCCAGTCGCTACCAGGTGCCGGGCCACAACCTGGCCCCCGGTTTTATCCTGTCCGGTCTGGGCCAACTGGTGGACGCCGCATTGGAGTCCAATCGCCTGGTCACCTTCGGTGCCTGAGAAGAGAAACGCCATGAAGTCTGTGCTGTTCATCAACCGACAACCGCCTCATTCTTCCCTCGCTACACGGGAAGCGCTGGATGCGGCTCTCGCCACCGCTGCCTTTGGTGTCGACACTGCCTTGTTGTTTCTCGACGACGGCGTGTTCCAGCTGCGCCGGCAACAACAACCAGCTGCAGCGCAATTGAAGGCTACCGCGCCAATATTCGAATCCTTGGATTTGTACGGCATTGAACAACGCTTCGTTTGTGCAGAATCCTTGCGCTTGCGCGGCTTGAGCACCGACGACTTAATCATCCCTGTACAACCACTGGATGCCGACGGGGTACGCGCCCTGCTCACCCGTTTCGATCACCTGCTGAGTTTCTGACGTCACTATGATTCTGCATATCGTCAGCCGATCCCCTTTTACCCACGACGCGCTCGAACGCTGCCGCACCGCCTTTACACCAGGAGATCTTTTGTTGCTGATCGAAGACGGTGTGCTCGCCCTGGCGACGCCGGACCGCTTTCTGTCCGATCTGCAACCGCATGTGGTTTATGTTTTGCGGTCAGATGCACAAGCACGTGGGCTGACGCTGCCGGCCACCGTAGAGGGCGTTGATTACACCGGCTTCGTCGATCTGGTGGCCCGCTGCAGCAAATCCGTATCCTGGTTTTAACGACAGGCATACCACGATGACGACGTTGCAGATCAATAATCAGGACATCGCCCTGGACAAGGAAGGGTTTCTGGAAAATCTGTCAGACTGGAATGAAACAGTGGCAGAAGCGCTGGCGCAGCGGGAACAAATCCAATTGACTGCCGCGCATTGGGAAATCCTCCGTGCACTGCAGGATTTCCATCGCCAATTCGAACACAGCCCTCCAATGCGGGTTCTGGTAAAGTACATCAAACAGCAGCTCGGCGATGCCAAGGGCAACAGCATTTACCTGCTGCAACTGTTTCCGGGCAGCCCCGCCAAACTGGCAGCCAAAATTGCCGGCCTGCCCCGCCCGACAAACTGTTTGTAGGGCCCGCTTGCAGCGCAATATTTGCCAGTGCCGAGACATTATTTTCAGGGAAGTCCACGCCATGAAAGCCATTAAAACCAGCATCCCGCCAGCACATGAACATCCCTTCGCACAATTCGTCCGCATCCTTGGGAAAGGCAAAAAAGGTTCACGCCCGCTGACGGAGGATGAAGCCTTTCAAGCCATGCAGATGATCATGCAGGGCGAGGTGCTGGACGTGCAGTTGGGCGCCTTCCTGATGCTGCTGCGGGTGAAAGAGGAAACCGCAGAGGAACTGCTGGGCTTCGTGCGCGCGGTGCGAGCAAGCGTGACGCCCCCGCAACCCGTGGCCGTGGCTCTGGATTGGTCGTCTTATGCTGGTAAGCGCCGTCACCTGCCTTGGTACCTGTTCGCTATTTTTCTGCTGGCAGCCCGAGGTCATCGTGTGTTGGTGCACGGCGCTAGCGGCCATACTATCGATCGTATCTATACGGAAGATGTTCTGACCGATCTGGGCGTGCCGGTAGCCATTGACTGGTCGTCCTGCGCCGCACAATTGGATCAAC
>DATLII010000606.1:0-2420 GCA_035539495.1 Dongiaceae bacterium | reverse complement strand
TTGTCCGAATCCACTCTCGGACTGCAATTGGACTTTAACCCCAATGGCGAGTGGGGTGGCACCATACAACTGATGGGTAAGGATACCGTCGATGACAGTACAGACGACGCTGTCACCTGGGCCTTCCTGCGTTATCGTTTCAATCCCGACCTGACTTTACGGGTGGGGCGTGTCGGTGTTGATCAGTACATGCTGTCGGAATACCGCAACGTGGGTTTCTCCTATTTGTGGAGCCGCCCGCCGGTGGAGTTCTACACCATGGCAGGATTCGACTTCTTCGACGGGGTCGATCTGGCCTGGACCACATCCTTGAGCAGCGGCACCCTGATGGCCAAGCTGCAAGTGGGGCAAATCCGCAACACCTTCGAAGTGCAGGGCAATGAGGTCGAACTGAAGTTGTCGCCTATTGTCGGTGGTAGCCTGCATTGGGAGTCTGACCGTTGGCAGGCCCGGATCAGCGCATCGAAAATTCGCTTTGACGAGAGTTACGACTATTTCCCCGGTACGGACCAGTTGGCGCAGACCCTGGACAATCCGGCGTTAACCCTGTTCTGGCCGCAAGCATCCGCGTATTCCGACGATTTCAAGCTGGACGATCCCTACATTTACTATTTCTCCGCGGGTGCCGCTTATAACAACGACGCGTGGAATGTGCAGTGGGAATCCAACTACATCAATTCCCACACCGACTTCTATCCCTCCGTTGTTGGCAGCTACCTCAGTGTCGGGCGCCGGACAGGCCCGGTCACGCCCTTCGTGTTGGGCGCCTGGGCGGAGAGCCAGGATGATCGTTCAATTGTGGCGCAACCCGCTTCCACCCCATTCCCCGAGTTGAACCAAGCACTGACCTCGCTGGCAGGAGGATTGCAAACGGTCCGTGATCTGGCTCCTATTGATCAGCATTCATTGTCGCTGGGCGTGCGCTGGGATGTTCGTTATGACATCGCGTTGAAAGCTCAATGGGATCATACCTGGGTGAAAGCATATAGCGCCGGTCTATGGGAGCAAAAAGCGGTACCCCAGGACGACACGGAGCTGAATACGTTTTCCATCAACCTGAATTGTATATTCTGATGACGCGGCTGCTGCATGGATTAACATTGCTGCTAGGAATCGCACTGGTGTGCAGCGCCAGGGCCGAGATTGTGGTTGTGGTAAACGCGAGCAGCCCGGTCGACCAATTCAGTCGTCGTGAAGTAGTGGATCTGTACATGGGCCGCACGCAGCATTTCTCCGATGGCAGTCTGGTACTACGATTGGATTTGCCGCCGGATTCCCAGGCCCGTGGTGATTTTTATCGCGGACTCGTGAACAAGAGTGTCGCTGAGGTGAATGCCTACTGGGCCAAGCTGCTGTTTACCGGCCGTGCGTCGCCGCCTCAGGTGATGGACAACAGTGCAAACCTGTTGAAAGCCATTCGTGAAAACAAAAATGCCGTCGGCTATCTGGATAGTAAAGATATCGACGCCAGTGTGAAGGTCGTTGCCCGTGTCGATTAAAGCGCGTCATTCAGTCACCGTACGCAGTGGGCTCACCATCTTGGTGGGCTCGGTGGTGCTCACGGTCGCACTGTCTTCCTATTTTTATCAGCGCATTGTCGAAGAGCAGGTGAGCCAGGCCGACCGCCAGTTGCAGCAATTGGTGGGCACCGTGGAAAGCAGCGCTGCAGGGGCCGCTTATCTGGACAATCAGGAACTGGCCACGGAAGTGGTGCGCGGGATGACCAAAAATGACATCGTGGCGTCGGCATCGTTGCAATCGGAATCCGGCATGCGGGTCGTATCCGGTGACGTGGCCAACTTCGATGAAAAACAGCAGCGCTTTTTCAAACTCTATGCGCCGTTCATGCCAGATGAAACCATCGGCAATCTGTCATTGCAGCCCAACCAGCCGGTGATCGAGCAGCGCGCGCGGCAGGTGGCGCTGGTGTACATCGCCACGCTGGTAGCACACTCGCTGGTGCTGACGTTGCTGGCTATCGTGCTGGTGCATTGGCGTCTGGCCCGGCCGCTGACGGCATTGGCGCGGCAACTTCATGAAATTGAACCCGGCAGCGCCAGTCGCGTGCCATTGCCGCAAGGCCATCGTCAGGACGAAGTGGCGCAACTGGCGTATGACATCAACTCATTGCTGGTTGCAACGCAGAGCACGTTGGATGGTGAACGGCGTCTGCGCCAGTATGTGGAATCGGTGGAACGCCGTTTCCGCCTGATCTTCGACCGCGCCAGTTGCGGTATTGCGCTAATGGATAAACAGGGCGAGGTGATGCTGAGCAATCCGTCGTTCAATCGCATCATGCAGCAGGAAGTGCCTCTCGACAGCAACGCGAATTTCATCCAGTTATTTGAGGATTCCAGCCAGGTGCGCCAGCTGTTGATGCATGCAGCTGAAGCGGAATCGCCCATCAGCGTTGATTTGCT
>DATLII010000605.1:0-3147 GCA_035539495.1 Dongiaceae bacterium | reverse complement strand
GTGTTGGGGTTGGCATTACTGTGCTTGTTGCTGCCGTCGGTGTGGGCGGTGGTGATGGGATTGCTGCTGGTGTGCGCGGGATTTTTTTGCGTCCATGCCGCGGCCGTAGGCGCGATTAATCGCAAACTGTCCGGCGGGCAGGGGCGTGCCAATGCGCTGTATGTGTTGTTCTATTATGTCGGCGGTTGGGTGGGCATTACGGTGGCGGGTTTCGCCTATACGCACGCAGGCTGGTATTCGGTGGTGGCTTTAGCGTTGAGCTGGTTGGCGTTGCCGGTGTGGGCGGGGGTGAATGAGTGGCGGATGAGCAGAGTTATTCACCCTTGAGCCGATTGAAGTCCACGATCGGAACAGCCGCATCTTGATGTGCAAAACAGGCTGTAATGGCGCCACGCCAGTAATCCGTTTGTGAGTCGGCCGGAGTGCACTGATCGAGATCGCGCACGCTGATATCAATAGGTGGTTGGCACAGGCTCAGGGCAATGCGATGGGTGAGGGTGCTGTTTTCAGCGTCGACGTATCCAATCACCAGCACATGCTCATGGCGGCCGCGTCTCCCTTTCTCCACTCCCAGCAACGGTAGCACCTGATCCCGCCACAGCAGAATCCGTGAACACTGCGGATGACAATCCGGTACCCAGCGCGATTCCACCTTGGCCAGATATTCGATCACCTGCTGGCGCGCAATGGCCAGGGACTGGCCATCTTCCAGATGCAGTAACCAGGCGCTGCGTTCATTCCCGGTTTGCGATTGCGGCGCAGGTGGGATCTGATGTTTGTCCGATTCCCCGCAGACTACGCGCAGAGCCGCATTGTTCACGCATCTTCTCCCGCATTGCTTGTCTGCCAGGTTTGCAAAAATTCCTCAAGCCGACGTTGCAACTGATTGGCATCCACCACCAACGCCACATTGTCCTGATGATGCACGATAAAACCACGCAGGCAGGTGTTGGAGCGACGCAAAGCAGCGGGCAAGCTCACTTCCACTTCATCGTCCGCCAGCACTTCCACGCTTTGACAACTGATGGCGGTGGCGGAATTCTGAAAGCACACGGCGAGGCGCTGCTGTCCATCCGGTGTACGGTGCGGTTGCAGATCCTGATCCAGCGCCAGCAACGACCAGCTACGGCCGTCGCGTTGTAGCTGCCACCAGGCACTGTTATCGCTGCGGTCGGGCACGGCGTCGCTCAGGGTTTCAATGCCTGCGAGTGCGGCGTGGGGCACGGCAATATCGGCGTGGCCGAGGTGAATCAACGTATAACTCATGCAAGGGTACTCATATAGGAGAACAGCCCTGGGCCAGGAACTGATGGATGCGGTTGAGCAATTCGCCTTCGGCGAACGGTTTGGTGAAGTAATCGGTGACGCCCGCTTTTTCTGCGGCACCTCGGTGCTTCGGCAAAGAACGTGAGGTGATCATCAGTACGGGAATATGCTGCGTCGTGTCGTTGTTGCGGATGCGATCGGCCAGCTCGATACCGTTCAGGCGCGGCATCTCCAGATCGGTCAGCACCAGCGCAGGCGGTTGCTGACGAATTTTTTCCCAGGCATCCAGACCGTCGCGCGCGGTTTCGACACGATAGCCAGCGTCGCCCACCAGTTGTACCAGGGATTTGCGCACGCTGAGCGAGTCGTCGACGATCAGTACGCGAGCGTCGTTGGCGTAGTAATCGTCGGTGCCGGATTCGGCTGCGAAGCCACGCGCCAGCAGGGGCTGGCGTCGTTCCAGCAGTGCGGGCAAATCCAACACCGGTACCAGGCGGCCGTCGCCGAGAATAGCCACGCCGGCAATGCCCGGCACATTTTTCACATAGTCGCCGGTGGTTTTGATGACCAGATCTTGATTGCACAGCACGGCATCCACCGCGATGGCGGCGGCTTCCTGCGCGCTTTGAGTCAGTAGCACGGGGCGCTGCGGCCATTGCGATGGTGCATCGGCATCGCTGCCGTTCTCTTTGCAAAGGCCTAGCAAGCGCCCCAGGGAGTAGGCCGGGTAAATCTGATTGTCGAAAGCCAACGCTGGCTGCTCGCCCACGGCCGTAAGCGTGTTGCCACCCGGCGGCAGAATCTGATTGAGCTGACGAGTAGGAATAGCGAAACACTGCTGCTGCACTTGCACTAGCAGCGCATGGGACGCCACCAGTTGCAGTGGTACTTTCAATTCGCAGCGAGTGCCGCCAGATTGACGCGGCAGCATTTGCAGTTGGCCACCCAGTTCGCGCACGCGCTTGTACACCGCGTCCATACCGATGCCACGACCGGACACCTGATTGATGCTGTCCTTGGTGGAAAAGCCGGGTGTCATTAATAGTTGAACGGTCTGTGCATCGGTGAGTGCGTCATTGGGCCCAATCAAGCCGCGCTGGACCGCTTTTGCGCGTACGCGGGCATGGTCGATGCCGCCGCCATCATCATCGCAGCGGATCAGGATGTGTTGGCCGTCCTGGGCGAAGGACAGTTCGATGTATCCCTGCGGCGATTTGTTTTTCGCCGTGCGATCCTGGGCGGGTTCTATACCGTGGTCGACCGCGTTACGCAGCAGATGCATCAGCGGATCGGCGAGCTTGTTCAGTACATCCTCGTTGATTTCGGTGTCGATACCCTGCACATCGAACTGCACCAGTTTCCCTGTGATGCGGGCCGCATGCCGGATGCAACGCTGCAGGCGCGGCACCAGCGCTTGTGCCGGTACCAGACGTGTATGTTTCACCAGCCGTTGCAGTTCCTTGTTCAACCGCGATTGTTGCAGCTGCAGTGATTCCAGTTGCCGCAACTGTTCGCTGAGATCGCGGTTCAGTTCGCGAGCGTCCGCTACCGCTTCGATCAGGCCGTGGGTCAGATCGTATACTTCGTCGTACTGATCCATTTCCAGACTGTCAAATTCGGTGTCCTGCGCTTGGTGAACGCGGCGCTGGCGTTGGGCGGCGGCTCGCACGTCGACAGCGGTTTCCAGTTCAAAACGTTGTTCCTGAATACGTCGGTCTTGCGCGTTCACATCATTAAGCTGTTTCAGAATGCGCTGGGTTTGTTCCTGGCTGCTGCCCAGGGCAATGGTAATTTCTTCCGCCAATTGGAACAGCGAGCTGATCACCTGCAACGGTACGCGCACGGTTTCGACGCTGGTGCTGCCGACGGCGTTTTCTTCGG
>DATLII010000604.1:0-12277 GCA_035539495.1 Dongiaceae bacterium | reverse complement strand
CCTTTGCTGTTCCTGTTCATGGTTTGCATTTGGAGCCAGCGGACGATCAAGCTACCCGTATCCGCACCGCCGTATACGAGCTGGCCAATCGCAGTTTCGATCTGGCGCGGGGCCCGCTGTTCCGGTTTGACCTGTTGAAATTGAGTGGCGCTGGTGAAGGCCAGTTTGTGCTGGTGGCATGCTTGCACCACATCATCGCCGACGGGTTGTCCCTTAATTTGCTGATCCGTGAACTGGTGTTGTTGTATGCCTCCAGTCTGCAGGGAGCCGCTGCGCCGCTGCCCGCACTGCCGGTGCAGTACGTGGATTATGCTCACTGGCAACGTCAGCGTTTTTCCGGCGACAAACTGGCGAGTGAACTCGAATTCTGGCGTCAGCAAGTGAAGGATGTGCCGTCGCTGCTGGCACTGCCGACGGATAGACCGCGCCCGCCAATTCAAACCACCCGTGGTACCAAATACTATTTCGATATCGAGCCTGCGACAGCCACAGCGCTGTCCGCGTTCTGCCAGGCGCAGGGCCTGACAGTATTCATGGGCTTGATGGCAGGCCTGCAGATGGTGCTGTCACGCCACGCCAACCAGTGCGATTTCTGCATTGGTATGCCCACTGCCGGTCGTAACCAGAAAGAAGTCGAACAGTTGATCGGCTTCTTCGTCAACGGCGTGCTGGTGCGGGCGGATCTGAACGGCAATCCGACCTGGAGCGAGCATCTATCTCGCGTCAAACAGCGCCTGCTGGATGTGTTTTCGCATCAGGACATGCCGGCTCAGTTGTTGTTTGATCGTTTGAACATTCCGCGCAATCCCGCCTATCCGCCGCTGGCGCAAGTGGGGTTCCAGCTGCAGAATTTTTCTACCACCGTGCAAGGTGGCGAGCAGGACAAGGCCATGCTGGACACGTTCCAGCGCATGACCCGCCTGACCATGGAGCCGATCCGGCTCGAAGAAGCAGAATCCAAATTCGACATGATCATCAGCGCAGTGCAGAACGGTGCCGCGCTGTCAGGTTATGTGGAATACAACACTGACCTGTTTGACGAAAGCACCATCGCGCGCATCGTGCGGCATTGGCAAACCGCGCTGGATTCGATGCTGTCTGGTCGTGATGATCGAATCGAAAATGTGGTGTTGGAGCCGGAAACGGAATTGCGTCATCAGTTGAAAGTGGCGGATGACGAACAATTGCTGCCGGTGACGTCCACACACGTGGCATTCCTGCGTGACATGCAGCTGCGGCCGTCCACCCGTCAATACGCCGTAGGCTTCCGCTATGCGATGCATTTTGCAGTGGACCAGGCGCTGCTGCGGCAGGCTATCCATCAGGTGAACATGGCCCATGTGGCCTTGCGTGCACGTTTCGTGGCTTGCGATTTGCCGTGGGCTGAACCCTATTACATGGTAATCGCAGCGCATGATCCAGTGCAGGTGGAAGCGCTGGATCTGCCATCAGATGTCGTCGATCAGGATGCGTTTGTGGAAGAGCATTTTGATCGCTGGTGTTATCGCAATCACGATGTGTTCGCGCCTGATCTGGTGAAGCTGCAGATCGTCAACGGTGGGCCGGAGCGTCACTGGCTGCTGTTTTCCACGCACCACATTATTCTGGATGGTATCGGCGGGCATAGCTACCTGCATAAGATTTTGCGCTGTTACGAAGGTCTGGTGCGTGGCGAACCACATGTCATGCAGGACGGCTATGCGGCTTTCATTCCGGAAAATCGCGCTGAGATGGATCAGCCTGCCACGCTGAACTGGTGGCGGCAGCAGGCTCAGAATGTAGTGCCGATGGATTTTTCGTTACCGCGGCATTGGCAGACTTCCAGTCAGTACCAGATCCTGTCGCAGCCGCTGGGGCAAGAACAATGGGGTCGCGTGCGGGAGTTTTGCCGCCGCAACAAAACCCATCCCTCGATCTTCTTCCGCCTGTTGGCCGCGCTGCTGTTGAAACAGTATTGCCGCCCGGAAGGCGATTTTGTGCTGTTCGATATGCAGTCTGGCCGAGGTGCGGGCCAGGAAGCCGATATCGGTGTGTTCTACCAGCAGGTGCCCTTCATCATTGAGTTGGGCACGTTGAAGGATGATTGCTCCGCGAAAGATTTCTTTGGCCAGCAGCGGGATTTTCGCCGCGCAATCCGCGACTACCAGCAGATTTCGCTGGCAGCGCAAAACCGGCTGCTGCCGGCGGGACGCATTGCGTTTCAGTTCAACTATTTTAACTTCCTGCAGGACGCAGAAGTCTGTGGCTATCGGGCGTTCCCTTATACATTCTCGTCCCACGTCGACAATACGCTGCAGATCTTCGTAAAGGATTATGGCAACGAAGGCGCGATCGAACTATGGTTTGACGGCAGTGTGTTCGTGCCGCTGCAATTGATCGAACGCATGGTGAGCCTGATCGATCAGTTTGCTGCAACGCCTGATCTGAAATTTGGTGAGTTGGAATATTGCCTGCCGTCCGAGCGCGACGCTGAAGCGTTGTGGAACGATACTGCTGCGCCGGTGCATAACACGCCGACTGCAGTACATTGGTTTGAAGAATCGGTGCGCCGGTTTGGCAGCAACACGGCTGTCATTCATCGTGATCGCACGCTGACCTATGACGAACTTAACCGCCAGGCCAACCGCCTTGCGCGTCATTTACGCCAGCTCGGTTTGCAGCGAGGCGAACGGGTGGGTATTTGCCACGGCCGCTCCGCCGATTTGCTGACGGCCGTATGGGCTGTGCTGAAAGCCGGTGGCACCTATATTCCGATCGAGGCATCGTATCCGCAGGATCGTATCAACTACATATTGCGGGATTCCAATGCGCGTTTACTGCTGACCGAAACCTGTATCGCCAAGCGGCTGCCCGATTTCACCGGAACCGCACTGCTGCTGGATCAACTTGATGCAGAGTTGGCTCAGCATGACGACAGCAATCTGGATAACAAACCGCGGCCAGAAGACGGCATTTACATCATTTACACTTCTGGCTCCACCGGTAATCCAAAAGGCGCGGCGTTACACCATGCTGGCGAGGTCAACTTGCAGCAGTGGTACACGGAAGCCTGTGAATTCGGCCCCGCGGATCGCACCATTCTGGTCAGCGCATTCGGTTTCGACCTGACGCAGAAAAATCTGTTTGGACCTTTGCTGTGCGGCGGTGCTGTGGTTGTGCCTGCCATGGACGAATACGATGCCGAAGTGGTGGCCGCGGAAATCGCGCGTAGCCATGCGACCCATATCAACTGCGCACCGAGCGCCTTTTATGCGTTGGTAGAGCACCTTGACGAGGCGCGTGCGCAACAACTGCAAACCTTGCGTTGGGTGTATTTGGGTGGCGAACCCATTCGCATGAATGCGCTGTACACCTGGTTACAGCATCCCACTTGCAAGGCGCAGGTGGTGAACAGCTACGGTCCTACCGAGTGTACCGACGTAGTGTCGTGGGAAGTGCTCGACGCCATCAATCCGTCTTCAGCGGGTGTGCCGATTGGTCGCCCCATCTGCAATACGCAAATTCATATTCTTAACGACGCGCTGCGTCCTGCGCCGCACGGTGTGGCGGGTGAAATCTGTATTACCGGTGCCGGCGTTGGTCTGGGTTACGTGGAACGAGATGAGTTGACGGCACAAGTGTTCGTCAGCAATCCGTATGGTGCGGGTAAGTTGTATCGCACTGGCGATTTGGGCCGTTTCATGCCCGATGGCCGCATCGAATATATCGGCCGTAAAGATTTCCAGGTGAAAGTGCGCGGCCTGCGCATCGAATTGGGCGAGATCGAGCATGCGATTCGCCAGCTGCCGGAAATTGCCGACGCGCTGGTGATGGTGAAGCAGGAACGTCTGGTGGCGTATGCGGTAACGACGCAACCGAACACTGTGCTGAACTGGCAGGCGCCGCTGCGCAATGCTTTGCCAGATTACATGGTGCCAGCTCGTCTGATTTTGTTGCCAGAATGGCCGCTGACTCCCAACGGTAAGATCGATCGCAAGGCATTGCCCGATCCTGATCTGCAACAACGTAACGTGCCGTTCGCGGCGCCGCGAGACGATATCGAAATTGCTATTGCCGATATCTGGTCGCAACTGCTGAAGAAAGATGGCATCGGCATTCACGACAGCTTCTTCGATCTGGGCGGCCATTCATTGCTGGCGAACCAGATCGTGTCACGCCTGCGCAAGCATTTCGCCGTGGCCTTGCCGATTCGCGATCTGATGGTTCATCCCACTGTGGCGGAACTGGCCCAGCGCGTGCGCATGGCGCAGAAAAACCAGCAGCTGGCGGCTCTGACACCGTGCGACCGCACGCAGCGGATTCCGCTGTCGATTCCGCAACAACGGCTGTGGCTGTTGGACCAGATCGAGCCGGGCAACGCGGCCTATCATGTGCCCAGCATTATTCGCATCAATGGCGCGTTGGATATTGCAGCGCTGGAGCAGGCATTCTGTGCCGTGATAAACCGGCATGAAGGGTTGCGAGCTGTTTTCGCTGAAGACGAGCAGGGGCCGCATCAACTGATCCAGCCGGAGCAGGATTGGAAAATCCAGCATCAGGTATCGGATGCGTCGAACGATGAAGACGCGCTGCGTAAGCAGGTGGCAGGCTGGGTGCTACGTCCGTTCGATCTGGCACAAGGCCCTCTGTTTCGAGCCGTGATTTTGGAACAGGCCCGCGACCGCTTCATCCTGGTAGTCGTGTTGCACCACATCATCACCGATGGTTGGTCTAACGGCATTCTGGTGCGGGATCTGGCGCAGGCGTATGCGCAGCTGAAATCGTCCGGCCGTCCCTCGTTCGCGCCGCTGCCATTGCAATACGCCGACTTTGCCGCCTGGCAACGTGCGGTGTTGTCGCAAGACACTCTCACACAGAAAATGGCGTTTTGGCGTGAACGTCTGTCTGACGTGCCGGCATTGGAATTGCCCACAGATTTTCGTCGCCCGCCCGTACAAACTTTCCGCGGAGCCAGCGCGCGCTTGGAACTGTCCGCTGATACTGCCGAGAAACTGCAGCAATTGGGCGCTGGCACCCAGTCCACATTGTTCATGGTATTGCTGGCGGCTTATTCCGCGCTGTTGCAGAAATATTCCGGCCAGGAAGATTTCTGCGTCGGCACGCCGGTAGCAGGTCGCGACCGGCCAGAACTGGAAACCATGGTCGGTTTCTTCGTGAATACGCTGGCGTTGCGGGTGATGCCGCAACCCACTATGAGTTTCCGGCAATTGCTGGATACCGTGCGCGACACAGCCCTGAACAGTTTTGAACATCAGGACGTGCCGTTCGAGCAGATCGTTGAAGATATCAACCCGCTGCGCGACATGAGCCGCTCGCCGCTGTTCCAGGTGATGATGGTGTATCAGAACCTGCCCGTGGACAACGACACCGGCCTGCAAGCCACACAGCTGGGCGATATCGAACTGGCGCCCTTCGCGCTGGATATCGAAACCGCAAAATTCGAGCAGACGTTGACACTGTGGCCGCAACAAAATGGCATCGGCGGCGCGCTGACCTACAACGCCGATTTGTTTGAGGCAGAAACCGCGCGCCGTTTCGTGCGCCAGTTTGAACGTCTGTGCACAGCGATAGCAACGAATCCCGACTTGGCATTGCACCAGATCAATGTGCTGGATCGGCAGGAAAGCCACACACAGTTGATCGAGTGGAACCGCACTGGGCGCGATTACGATCGTGATCTGTGCGTGCACAATCTGATTCATCAGTCTGCACAGAAGCACGCCAACACGACGGCTATTCGCTGCGGCGATGAAAGCCTGACACATGCGGAGCTGGATCGCCTGTCTTCCCGCATCGCCCATCAACTGGTGTCAAATGGCGTCGGACCGGGTGATCATGTCGGCGTAGCATTGGATCGCAATCTGCACCTGATGACCGCGATTCTCGGCATTCTCAAATCCGGCGCGGCCTATGTGCCGATCGATGCCGCTTATCCAGAAGAACGTATCCGCTATATTCTGGGGCAGGGTGGCATTCGTGTTCTGATCACGCGGCAGCATCTGACGCCCAATTTGCCATCAGATGTGGAATGGTTGCTGTTGGACGAAGCGGTGCAGGCCAGCGCGGTGCCTACGTCAATGCCGACGCAAATCAACGTGTCGGCGGCCGATTGGTTGTATGTGATTTTCACCAGCGGTTCCACTGGCAAGCCCAAGGGCACAGGCGCATATCACCGCTCCGAAGTGAACCTGTTGCAATGGTATTGCGACGAATTCCGTCTCCAATCCACCGATCGTATTCTGTTGCTCAGCGCTATCGGTTTCGACCTGACGCAAAAAAACCTGTTCGCGCCGTTGGTATCCGGTGCCACCTTGGTAATTCCTGATTTCCAGGAATACGATCCGACCCGTATTGTCGATCTGATCGAACGGGAAGGCATCACCTGGATCAACTGCGCCCCCAGTGCGTTTTACCCGCTGGTGGATAACGAACAGGATTGGCCGAAACTGGCCAGCTTGCGGCAGGTATTCCTAGGTGGCGAGCCCATCAACCTGGCGCGCCTGTCTGCCTGGTTGAAGCAATCGAATTGCGAGCTGGTGAACAGCTACGGCCCCACCGAGTGCGCTGATATCGCGGCGTACCATCGTATTGCATTGGAAGCGGATCTGATCGCTCCCGTGCTGCCTATTGGTCGTCCCAATTACAACGTGCAATTGTTTGTGCTGGGCGAACATCGCGAACTATTGCCGATTGGCGCTGTAGGCGAACTCTATATCAGCGGTGACGGCGTAGGGCCGGGCTATTTGAACAACCCTGAGCTGACAGCGCAGGTTTTCACGCCCAACCCGCATCTGGAAGGCCAGCCGCTGATGTACCGCACTGGTGACCGCGTGCGTTACCGTAAAGACGGCGTAGTGGAGTATCTGGGCCGGCGCGATCATCAGATCAAGTTGCGTGGCTTCCGGGTGGAAGCCGGCGAAATTCAAACTCTGCTGAACCAACACACTAACGTGAAAGATTCGTTAGTAGATGTGCTGAAATCCGATGCCGGCGCCGATCAGCTGGTGGCCTGGATTCATTGCCGCGAACTGCCGGCGGATCTGCCAGCGTTCGTACATGAACTTAAACAGCGTGCTGAACAATTCCTGCCGCGATTCATGGTGCCGGATGCCTGGTTGCCGCTCGCCGTATTTCCGCTGACGCCTAACGGTAAAGTGGACCGCAAGGCTCTGCCAAAACCACAGTGGCAACAGCGCAGCACGCCGTTTATAGATCCGCGCAATGCTACAGAAGCTGCACTGGCGCAGATCTGGCAAGACGTATTGCGGATAGATCGTGTCGGCGTCACCGATAATTTCTTCGAGTTGGGCGGACATTCGTTGTTGGCCACCCAAGTGGCATCTCGTGTGCGTCGTCAGTTGGGTGTCGCGGTACAAATTCGTGACCTGATGTTGGCGCCTACCATCGAGGCCATGGCTGCCCGTATCGATCGCAGCGAGCGGGAACAGCAAGAGCCCGCCATTGTCCCGGTTGATCGCAGCCAGCGCCTGCCGTTGTCGTTCGCGCAACAACGGTTGTGGTTATTAGATCGGATCGAACCCGGTTCCGTCGCCTACAATGTGCCGTCCGTTATCCGTATTCGGGGTGCATTGGATGCTGGTGCGCTTGAAAAAGCGTTGAGCAAGCTATTCAATCGTCACGAAGGTCTGCGTGCGACTTTCCTGGAAGACGAGCAGGGGCCGTATCAACAAATTTTGCCGGTGCAGGATTGGAAGCTGCCGCTCATCCAAGTGGAGGATGACGGCTTCGCTCATCAGGAAGTCGAACTGAAACGGCTGGCGGCCATCGAACTGATGACGCCGTTCGATATGGCGAGAGGGCCATTGTTCCGCGCACGTCTGTTCCGTCTGAATGACCGTGAACATGTATTCGCTGTGGTGATTCACCATATCGTCACTGACGGTTGGTCCATGAATCTGCTGATTCGCGATTTGGCCAATGCTTACGTGCAGATCAGCACGCACGGTGATGTGTATTTCGAACCGGCGCCGCTGCAATATGCGGATTTTGCCGCGTGGCAACGCGCACGCTTGACCGACAGCCTGTTGGGCAAATGGCTGGGCTACTGGAAAGACACGCTGGCGGATGTGCCTGCGTTGAATCTGCCGACGGATTTCAAACGGCCTCCGGTACAAACCTACAATGGCGCATCGGTACGTTTTACCGTGCCGGCGAACACGCGCACGCAGCTTGCAGCCTTGGCGCAACAGGAAAATGCGTCTCTGTTTATGGGGCTGCTCTCGGCGTTCGCGGTATTGCTGCAACGTTATTCCGGTCAGACGGATTTCTGCATCGGCACGCCAGTAGCGGGGCGCGATCGCTCCGAGCTGGAGAGCATGGTCGGCTTCTTCGTCAATACGCTGGCTATTCGCACGCAAGCTGAGCCGCTGCAATCGTTCCGACAATTGCTGCAGCAGGTGAAAGCCCGCGTGCTGGACGGTTTCGCGCATCAGGAAGTGCCGTTCGAACAAATTGTGGAAGCGGTTGATCCCGCGCGCGACATGAGCCGTTCGCCACTGTTCCAGGTGATGCTGGCGTATCAGAATCTTCCGGTCGAACAGACCAATACCGGTGCGCTGGCCAACGTCGGCGATATCCAGCTAGAACCTTACAATCCAGGTGTCGACGCCGCGAAATACGATCTCACGCTGACCTTGTGGGACGAAGCAGGCGGCCTCGGTGGTACCTTGCAGTACAACACCGATCTGTTCGCCGAGCACAGCATGCAGGCGATGATGCAGCATTTCAGTGGCTTGCTGGCGTGCTTGGCACAGCAGCCAGATGCGGCCATCACCGTGCATCGTTATTTGTCGCAGGACGAAACCGAGCAGCAGCTGGTGGAATGGAACCTGACGGCGCGCGATTACGACAAAACCTTGTCGCTACCGGAGTGGTTCGACAGCACCGCCGAGCGTTACGGCAATTCGATCGCAGTTGTCTGCGGCCAGCAGCAGCTGACCTACGCAGAACTGAAAAGCCAATCGAACCAGTTTGCTCACTACCTGCGTCAGCGGGGCGTGCAACCGGGTGATCGCGTGGCCGTGTGTCTGGATCGCAGCCTGCATTTGATGACCGCAATTCTGGGCGTGATCAAGGCCGGCGCTACCTACGTGCCGCTGGATGCAGGCTATCCCGAGGAACGCCTGCGCTACATCCTGGACAATGCGCAAATCAAAATCGGCGTTACCCGTGAGCATCTGACGGCAAATTTGCCGGTTTCCGTGCAATGGATTCAGTGGGAAAGCGCGCAACCTGAAATTACTGCGCAATCCATCGACGCGCCGCAGGTGCCCCATGACCCCGAGCGTCTGCTGTATGTGATTTTTACATCGGGCTCTACAGGCAAACCGAAAGGCACCAGCGTTTATCATCACTCCGAGATCAACTTGCTGGATTGGTATCTCAACCAGTTTGGCATGCAGCCGTCCGATCGCTTCCTGCTGCTGTCCGCCGTCGGCTTCGATCTGACGCAAAAGAGCTTGTTCGGTCCGCTGGTCTGCGGCGCTACGCTCGTGATTCCGGAGTTTCAGGAATACGACATCAGCGCAATTCAGCAACTGATCGAGCAAGAAAAAATTACCTGGATCAACTGCGCCCCTAGCGCTTTCTATCCACTGCAGGATGAACTGCAACAGTGGACGGGATTGGCATCGCTGCGTTATTTGTTCCTGGGTGGCGAGCCCATAAACCTGCCGCGTCTGGCTGGTTGGTTGCGTCAGAGCCGCTGTCAGTTAGTGAACAGCTACGGCCCGACCGAGTGTACTGATATTGCAGCCTGGTACGCTATCGATGTGGAGCGGGATATCTCTGCGTCCGCGCTGCCTATCGGCCGCCCCAATTACAACGTGCGTCTGTATGTGCTGGGTGATCAGCAGGAATTGCTGCCCATCGGTGCAATCGGTGAACTCTATATTGGCGGTGAAGGCGTCGGCCCCGGTTATTTGAATAATGCCGAACTGACCGCGCAAGCGTTTCTGCCCAATCCCTATCAACCCGGTGACCGTATTTATCGCACCGGCGACCGCGTGCGTTATCGTCCCGATGGTGTAGTCGAATATTTGGGCCGCCGCGATCATCAGATGAAGCTGCGCGGCTATCGTATCGAAGCAGGCGAAATCCAGGCCGTCATTAACCAGACACCGGGCGTGAAGGATTCGTTGGTCGATATCATTACCGCAGAAAATGGTGTCCAACGCCTGGTTGCCTGGGTCATGACGGATGCTCGTGCAGAACAGGCCGTGAATGCAGCACAGCTGTCGCAACGGGCTGTCGATACAGTGCAGCTGTCGCAGCGGGCGCTGGCTTTTCTGCCCGCATTTATGGTGCCGGAAGCCTGGGTGTTGCTGGAAAATTTCCCGCTCACGCCCAACGGTAAAGTGGATCGCAAGGCGTTGCCGAAACCGGATCTGGACAGTGGTCGCGATTATGTGGCGCCACGCACGCCGTTGGAAATCAGTCTGAGTACTGTTTGGGCTGGCGTGTTGGGTGTGGAAAGGGTCGGTGTACACGACAATTTCTTCCAGCTGGGTGGCCAGTCTTTATTGGCCACGCAACTGGTCAGCCGGTTGTCGCGGCAATTCAGCCGTACGTTCAGCGTGCGGGCGCTGTTTGAAAATCCCACCATTGAAACCTTTGCCAAAGTAGTCGAGCAGGCGGGCGTTGAACCGTCGCGTCCGGCCATTGTGGCGCGGCGTGAGCGGCATCAGGCTCGGTTGTCGTTCGGTCAACAGCGTCTTTGGTTCTTCGAACAATTGAATCCTGGCACCAGCGCCAACAACATGCCGATGGCGCTTAAAATTCGCGGTGCACTGCGCGAAGATGCATTGCAGAAAGCGTTCCGCGAATTGATTCGTCGCCATGAATCCCTGCGCACGCATTTTGCGGCCGGTGCTGATGGCGAACCTGTGCAGATCATTACGCAATCGGTGGATTGGCGCATGGCGCTGGTGGATCTGTCCACCTTACCGGTCGAACAGCGTGAAGCACCGCTTCAACAGCAGATCGAAAAAAATCGTAGCGACGTATTTGATCTGAGACAGGCGCCTTTGTTACGCGCAACGCTGGTAAAAGCGAACGAAGCCCCAGAATACTATTTGCTGTTCTGCATGCACCATAT
This sequence comes from Dongiaceae bacterium, assembly GCA_035539495.1. Classification (GTDB taxonomy): domain Bacteria; phylum Pseudomonadota; class Gammaproteobacteria; order Pseudomonadales; family Ketobacteraceae; genus Ch67. Next base: position 1,161 of record DATLII010000604.1, on the reverse strand, counting down.
CGTGTCCGACGGTGCCTCCCTGATTGTGTTGTTCCGCGAGCTGGTCACACTTTATTTGGCGTTCTCCCATGATGCGCCGTCGCCTTTGCCGGAACTCCGTTTACACTACGGCGATTTCGCCGAGTGGCAGCGGGATTGGCTGTCAGCCGAGCGCATGAATGACCAAATGCAGTACTGGCAAAACAAACTGGCCAAAGCACCGGCGTTGCTGGAATTACCGCTCGATAAAGCGCGGCCGCCAGTACAATCCACAGCCGGCGCCAGTGTGAATGTGCAGTTCCCCGCAAGTTTTGGCGCGCGTCTGCAAGCCGTTTGCGCAGAGCAGGGCATTACACCGTTTATGTTCCTGCTCACCGGTTGGAAACTGTTGCTGGCCCGCTATTCCGGTCAGCGCGACATTCTGATTGGCGTACCCACGCTGGGTCGTCACACACCGGAACTGGAAAACCTGATCGGTTTCTTTATTCAAAGTTTGGTACTGCGGACAGACCTCGGTCAGAACCCGACAGTTGCACAAGCCGTGCAACGGGTTCGCCAAACTGTGCTGGAAGGATTCAGCAACGGCGACGTGCCAGTGGATCTGATCGTCGAGCGCCTGGGCATCCGTCGTAATCCCGCTTACTCGCCGTTGGTCCAGGTGGCATTCCAGTTGTTGGACAATGCATCCTTCAACGCCGGCAACCTGCTGCAATCCGGTCAATTCGGTGATCTGCAAGTGGAAGTGTTGGGTGGCGCCACTACCACGGCCAAGTTTGATCTCACCTTGAACCTCACACAGAATGGCGATCAATTTGCCGGCTCGCTGGAATACAACACCACGCTGTTTTTCGACAGCACTGTTCAGCGCCTGCTGCAGCACTACGTGCGTCTATGCGACTTGATGCTGGATTCGCAGCAAGCACCAGTGGAAACGCTGGCGTTCAGTGAACCGCAATCGCTGCTGGCAGAGCTCGGGCTCGATACCAGCCAGTTCGAAACCGCCGTGCCTTTGTCCGCCATGCAGTACGACATGTTCCTGGACAACCTGGTGAACCCGACGTCGCTGCAAAGCAGCCACGGCTGGCACATTCATATCCATCGCGAGCTGGATGTGGATCTATGGCGCGATTGTATCCAGACCATCAGCGATCAGCAGCCTGTCATGCGTGCCCGTTTTGTTGC
>DATLII010000603.1:0-5636 GCA_035539495.1 Dongiaceae bacterium | reverse complement strand
GTCAGACACAATCTTGCCTAAAGCCTTACCCGATGGCGGCCTATCAGGATTCCCTTCTGCGGTTATCCCAATAAAAAAATTTGGCGAGTCGATTTTTTCTATCGCACTAAGCACCACGTTCTTTCGTCTTTCAGCGGCCATCTCAGCTTCACTAAACTCAGAAGCCAATACAGCCTCCAAGTAGAACTCTTCACCTTTGGGCATTTTGACCAAAAAGTCTGGCCGCTTACTTGATCCATTTTCAAGCATAGGATGCACTTCAAGCTTGCCACCCAAACCGGATATTATTGCGTAAAGTACGATTTCGAATATTGCGGAGTCAAACGCTCGTCGGTCTTTGGACTTAATTCGCGAAATTAAATCTTTTGCTTCGATTTCCGTAAAGAAACCTATCCATTTATTTAAGAAAAGCCGAACATTTTCTGCCTCCTTCCTTGCTGAGCGGTCCAGGTACTCAAAATCATCCTCGATATAGGTCTTGGGCCCGTCATATAGACGATTTTTGCATTCAAATAACATTGCGTTGCACCCACACAGCCAACAATTGAATCACAAACAAAAAAGGCCACCTCACGGCAGCCTCTTTTTATTCATCTCAGCGCAAGCCAACCCATCACCCGCACTTCGAATCCCCGCAATTCAAACAAGTCATGCACCCATCCATGTACACAACGGCTTTCGTACTGCACTTGCCGCACAGGGCCGCGCCGGGTGGAAAGGCGCTGTTTTCTTCGCTGTGCGACGCCTCAGACTTTTTTGCCGCGATCTCCTGTTTCTTTTTCTCGATGAAGGCTTTCTGGTGCGGGTCCAGATCGCTCTTGATCATGCCAATGGACTTCATGTGGGTTTCGATCGCTTCCCCGATCTCGGCCACCAGCGACGGCATGAACTTGCCGCCTTTCTTGAAGTAACCACCTTTCGGATCGAACACCGCTTTCATCTCTTCCACCAGGAAGGTGGCGTCACCGCCTTTGCGGAACACGGCCGAGATAACGCGGGTCAACGCCAGCACCCACTGGAAGTTTTCCATGTTCTTCGAGTTGATGAAGATCTCGAACGGGCGGCGCTGTTCGTGTTCGGTGCCTTCGTTCAGGATCATGTCGTTGATGGTGATGTACAACGCATGGTCCGACAGCGGCGTTTTGATTTTGTAGGTGGAACCCAGCAGCATGTCCGGGCGCTCGACGCTTTCATGCATCTGCACCACGTTGCTTTTCGGCGGCTCGACCACCGCAGGTGCCGGTGCCGCCTTCGACTCTGGCTTGACTACTTCGTAGCCCACGATTTTGGTTTTGATTTCTTTGGCCATGGGTTTGCTTCCCGAATCTTTGTCGTCCATTAGAGTTTACCGTAATAGCCTTCTTTCAAGGCATCGTACAGGTTGGCGGCGGTGTGCTCTTCACCGTCGTATTTGATCATTTCATTGCCCTTGGCTTCAACCGTGGTGCCGTCGGCCAGGGTGAAACGGTAGGTGGTGTTTTCGATGTCCTTCTCTTTCACCAGCACACCTTGGAACGCTTCCGGGTTGAAGCGGAAGGTGGTGCAACCTTTCAGGCCTTTGCGGAAGGCGTACAGGTAGATGTCCTTGAACTTCTCGTATTCGAAGTCGGTGGGCACGTTGATGGTTTTGGAGATGGAGGAATCCACCCATTTCTGCGCCGCAGCCTGGATGTCCACGTGCTGCTCGGGGGTTACTTCGTCGCTGGCGGTGAAGTAGTCGGGCAGTTTGGTCTCGGCGTCGGTGCTGTAGGGCATCGCGTCGCTGTTGACCAGTTCACGGTACGCCAGCAGTTCGTAGGAGAACACGTCCACTTTCTCTTTCGACTTGCGGCCTTCGCGGATGATGTTGCGCGAGTAGTGATGCGCAAAGCTGGGCTCGATACCGTTGCTGGCATTGTTCGCGATGGACAGCGAGATGGTGCCAGTCGGTGCGATGGACGAATGGTGGGTGAAACGCGCGCCCACTTCGATCAACTGTTTCACCAGTTCGGGATCGGCCTGGGCGATGCGCTGCATGTAGCGGCTGTATTTGGCCTGCAACACTTTGCCTTTTACTTTGTCGCCGATTTTGAAGCCGTCCTTTTTCATTTCCGGACGCTTGCGCAGCATGGCGCCATCCACCACGAACTCTTGATCCATGATGGGAGCCGGACCTTTTTCTTTCGCCAGTTCCAGGCCGGTTTTCCAGCCGGTCAGGGCCAGTTGCTTGGATACTTCGTCGGTGAATTCCACCGAATCCGACGAGCCGTATTTCATGCCCAGCATGGTCAGGGTGGAACCCAGGCCCAAAAAGCCCATGCCGTGACGGCGTTTGTGTTTGATCTCGTGCGCCTGTTTTTCCAGGGGCAGGCCGTTTACTTCCACCACGTTGTCCAGCAGACGGGTGAAGATGGAGACGACTTCTTTATATTGATCCCAGTCGAAGTAGGCTTTGTCGGTGAACGGGTTGCGCACGTAGCGGGTCAGGTTTACCGAGCCCAGCAGACAGCTACCGTAGGGCGGCAGCGGTTGTTCGCCGCAGGGGTTGGTGGCGCGGATGCTTTCGCAGAACCAGTTGTTGTTCATCTCGTTGACCTTGTCGATCAGGATGAAACCGGGCTCGGCGAAATCGTAGGTGGACGACATGATGGCGTGCCAGATCTTGCGGGCTTTTTCCTGCTTGTAGACTTTGCAGGCCACCAGACCTTTGTCGTTAGTGACGTAGCCGTCGTTGGCGGGCCATTCGCGCCAGATCACCTGGGCCACGTCTTTCATGTCCAGCTTGGTGGCGTCGGGGCTGTTGGTTTTGATCGGGAACACCAGCGGCCACAGTTCGTCTTTCACGACGGCGTTGATGAATTCCTCGCCGATCAGCAGCGACAGGTTGAACTGGCGCAGGCGGCCGTCTTCACGCTTGGCTTTGATGAATTCCAGTACGTCGGGGTGCGACACATCGAAGGTGCCCATCTGCGCGCCACGACGGCCACCGGCAGAGGACACGGTGAAGCAGGTGCGATCGAAGATATCCATGAACGACAGCGGGCCGGAGGTTTTGGCGCCGGCGCCGGACACGTAGGCGCCACGAGGACGCAGGGTGGAGAACTCATAACCGATACCGCAACCAGCCTTGAGCGTGAGGCCTGCTTCGTAGTTCTTCTCCAGAATGCCGGACATGGTGTCGTTGATGGTGCCGGACACGGTACAGTTGATGGTGGAGGTGTCGGCTTTGTAGGCCTGGGCACCGGCGTTGGACAGGATGCGGCCGGCGGGGATGGCGCCGTGGCGCAGGGCCCACAGAAATTTGTCGTACCACTTGGCTTTCAGTTCATCGGTGGTTTCCACGTCCGCCAGGGCACGCGCCACGCGCTGAAAGGAGTGATCGATGCTGACGTCGATGGCCTCGCCTTCGCTGTTCTGCAGGCAGTACTTGGTGCGCCAGATGTCGTAAGACGCCTCCTGCAGAGGAATTTCCCGCTCTTCTTGCTTCGCTACTGGTTTGTAATTGACAGCGCTCATTGCCACCTTCTTCTAGTTTCCAAAATGAATTGATGTCCGCGCCCAATGGGGCCGGTTCCCTATGTACCCAAATGCGTTTTGTATCAATGCGCTAAGTAATCAAAGCGGGCGCGCGAACGGCCCAAAAACCGAATACAGATAAGGGACAGCAGATGGTGTTGCGTGTGCTGGTTGGCTGAAGCAGGACATGCCTGGCATTGGTTCACCCCTTCGACGACAGATCATTTGTTGTATGAGCCATGCAATTGGTTCCCTCCAAAGGGTCTTTTGCATAGTGCAGTCCGGCCTGTTTGCACGGCTTCCCCGGGCCGGAATCCCCCCGGTACCCGAAAACAGCAAAACACGCTATATCCGCTTCTCTCATGTCGCCAACCACAATATCTTGTGGTTTCGAAAATCATTCTAGTCACCGACGCAAATTTCACAACCCCAATTTTTCAGTTTTTTTACAGTTTGTAACTCGCCATTTTGTATACCGGACAGCCAACCCGCGAATGACAAGGGGTGGAGTGTTAGCAGCTCCTTATCTGGTTGTTTTTTAAGCAACAAAAAAATTTGTCACGAACCGATCCTGCCTGATTCCCCCAATTGCGATTTTGCCCCTTGGGGGTTAAGTTGAACCCCTTTCCAAAGCGCCCGTCAGAATTATTAAGAGAAGCGTCCCCGGCTGCCCAGGCCGAGTCCGTGGATGCCTTACCCAGGAGCTTCAATTTCATGTACGAAATCAAGAACCACCCCGTAGACCCCGCCTACGCGAAGAACGCCAACATCACGCTGGAGCAGTACCAGCGCTGGTACAAGGAATCCATCGAACAGCCCGACACGTTCTGGGCCGCTCGTGCCAACGAATTTCTCACTTGGTCCAAACCGTTCACTCAAGTCGTGCAGGCGGATTTCCGCAAAGGCGAAGCGCGCTGGTTCAGCGGCGGCAAGCTCAACGTCAGCTACAACTGCATTGACCGCCACCTGGCGAAGCGTGGCAATCAGACGGCGATTCTGTGGGAAGGCGATGATCCGTCCCAGGACAAGAAAATCACCTACAAGCAACTGCACGAGGAAGTGTGCCGGCTGGCCAATATCCTGAAGCAGCGCGGCGTGAAGAAAGGCGATCGCGTCTGCATCTATATGCCGATGATTCCGGAAGCGGCCTACGCGATGCTGGCCTGTACCCGGATCGGCGCGGTGCATTCGGTGGTGTTCGGCGGTTTCTCACCGGAGTCGCTGAAAGACCGCATTCTGGATTCCGATTGCCGGCTGCTGATCACCGCGGATGAAGGCGTGCGCGGCGGCAAGAAAGTCCCGCTGAAAGCCAACGCGGATGCGGCGCTGGCCCACTGCCCCAACGTGCATACCTGCCTGGTGGTGCGCCATACCGGTGGCACGATCAACTGGAATGAAAAGCACGACGTCTGGTATCACGCGGTGCGGGACAAAGTGGAAGCCGAGTGCCCGGCAGAAGAGATGGATTCGGAAGATCCGTTGTTCATCCTGTACACCTCCGGTTCCACTGGCAAACCCAAGGGCGTGCTGCACACCACGGCGGTTTATCTGCTGGGCGCGGCGCTGAGCCACAAGTACGTGCTGGATTATCGCGAGGGCGATATTTTCTGGTGTACCGCCGATGTGGGCTGGGTGACGGGCCATTCCTACATCCTGTATGGGCCCCTGGCGAACGGCGCGACCACGCTGATGTTCGAAGGCATTCCCACCTATCCGGATGTGTCGCGCTGCTGGCAGGTGATCGACAAGCACAAGGTCAATATTTTCTACACCGCGCCCACGGCAATTCGCGCGTTGATGAGTTCCGGTGAAGGCCCGGTGAAAAAAACCAGCCGCGCGTCGCTGCGTTTGCTGGGCACTGTGGGTGAGCCGATTAACCCGGAAGCCTGGGAGTGGTATTTCCATGTGGTGGGCGATGCCCGCTGCCCGATCGTGGATACCTGGTGGCAGACCGAAACCGGGTCGTCCATGATCGCGCCGCTGCCGGGTGCATTCACGCTGAAGCCCGGCTCGGCCACCTTGCCGTTTTTCGGCGTGGTACCGGCGCTGGTGGATGGCGAAGGCAATGAATTGCACGGCGCCGCCGAGGGCAATCTGATCATCAAGCAAAGCTGGCCCAGCCAGATCCGCACAGTGTATGG
>DATLII010000602.1:0-2783 GCA_035539495.1 Dongiaceae bacterium | reverse complement strand
GGTATAAACAGCGCCACCGGGTTTGGGGATTTTGGCGGGATACACATACAAAAAACTGACGATTGCAAACAAGGCTGGCAGGAAAATAGCGAAGACATCCTCGCTCAACACATCCCGCAACGCGAACAACGTACCGAAAATCAGTGCCGAAAAAGTGACAGGAAGCCCGGTGTACGTTTTCAATCCGCCGCCGGCTTCCTGCTGCAGCACGTTGAAATAGGCAAGCCGTTGCGCGGCGGCGCAAACATAAAGCCCAGCAGCGATCACACCAAACACATTGGTCATTCCCAGGCTCATCGCTACTACTACGGGTGCGATACCGAAGCTCACCATGTCCACAATGGAGTCGATTTGAATACCGAAGGAAGCTTCCTGCTCCGTCATCCGTGTGCGGCGTGCGACCAGGCCATCGAACAGATCAAAAATACCGGCCCAGATCAACGCGACCACCGCCAATTCCGGCCGGCCAGTAAACGCCAGCATGCAAGCCGACAGACCACAGACCAGCCCGGTCATGGTGACCAACGTAGGCGGATTGTAAACACCGACGATCATCACGCTGCCACCTCTTCCTTCACAGTTTCACTGCGTTCCGCCACGCGTGCGGACAACAGCGTTTTCTCACCACCTTTCAGTACCGAAATCGCGCCCGTGCTGCCGTCGATGGTAATGGTCTCTCCGTCCACGATCAGCGTGGTAGCCTTCTTGACCGCAAGAATGGCGGGAATTCCATACTCACGACAAATCACCGCCGCATGAGACAGAATGCCGCCCGTTTCCGTTACCACACCACTGAGAAGCGAAAACTTGGGTGTCCAACCAGGGTCGGTGCAACGCGTCACCAGGATGTCGCCCGGCTGCAATCGATCGGCGTCATGAATATTGGCAATCACGCGCGCAGTGCCGGTAACAACGCCGGGGCTGCCGGCCACACCGATTTGCCCGTCGCCACTCGTTTCGCCACTGGCAATGCCGCCACCACTATAACGTTCGCCAATTTCATCGGGAATGGTGAAGCCGGCAAAGCTCTGATAATAGCTGCGATTACGCTCGATAAGGGCGGCCACCTGATCTTTCCGGTACTCGTCTTTCATGGTTTTAACCAGATCGGTCATCGTCAAAAAGAAAATATCGTCCTGAGCCTGCAATACACCGGCCTTCAGCAGGCGCCGTTGCACCTCCAGCGTGAATCGGCGCACATGGAAATAGAACTGTGTGGATAGATCACGCAATTCTTCCCGCCACCAAAGGAAGGAACGAACCTGCTCAAGATCTTTAAGGACAAAATGGCGTTTCCAGAATGGCGCTGCATTCAACAACTTGTCCCGGGCCGCCCGCGCCTGTTCTTCCTGTCGCTTGTTGCGCTTCCTGGGATCACCGCTCGCAGGTTGCTGCAGCACATCTTTTAACTGTGCAATGACATAGCCTGGCACTTCCGCGTAGCGTGGCACCATCAAATCCAGTTCCTGCTTGGAATGGTGGCCGTAATCATCCAAGTACACAGCGAACAGATCGAGCTTGAACCGCTTTTCACCACGCTCAAATGCGAATTCAATCTCGGCGGCATCCTGCTCAGACCAGAATCGGTTGGCTTCAGGGCTGCTTTGGATCGCGTCACGTAACTTCCACAGGGTTTCGATGGGCATCATATGGGAAACGCCAGACAAACCACCCAACAGCAAGGGATAGTCCTTCTCATCGAAGCCCAATTTCTTGACCGATTCCTTGAACAACGCGTTCAGGTTGGAATTGTCATAGATGAAATCAAAATAGGCTGATTCGTTACGAAAATATTCCTGAGTCAGGAACGTCTCGCAAAAAGCGAACAGGTCACGGTCAGAGAAACTGGCAGGATTCATCGCCTTCAGCTGTTGCAAACGCTTCTTCTGGCCTTCTGCAAACGCTGGCGATTCCTTTAGTTTGGCCTTGCAGCTGCTTTTGATCGCAAGCAACGCTTTCAGCCCTACATAGATCGACTTCGGCGTCATGCCCACCACGATGCCGTCGCCTTCATAACCCGGCGTGATGCCCAGGCCTTGATCGAAAGTACGCTCGTTGAAACCGGGGGTTTGGCTCAAATAGTATTTGACCGCTTCCAAATTCCAATAAGGCCGGCTGTAGAAATTTCGGAACCATTCCTCGCGCTCACGACGGGGCTTCAGGCCCAACCGGTTCAGGTAATCCCCCATCGTCACATCCATAACGGATTTATAGAGCGACGCCATATAAGGAGTACAAACGCTGGCGGACACGCCGCCGTCTCGGAAATCCGCCGTGGTCCACTCGCCGGGAATGCCGGAAAATCCCAACTGGGTAATGGGGCGGCTCTGCAAAACGAAAAACTGGTCGCCTACTTTTGCCCATTCAACGTCGACAGGGAACCCGGCATTGCGCTGCACATGCAATCCAAGCAACGCGAGTTCCGCCACTTCCTGCGCACTTAAAACCTGCGCTGTGGCCTGGGCTGCGGCCAACGGCTCCAGAGCGGTAAAAGGTGCCTGCGGCAAACGCACGCACTGCACATCTTTTTCAGCAACGGTTCTGCCGCACTCGATCGCTTTGAACCAGTCATAACGGTATTGATCAGGTGTCACGTGACCCGAGACCAACGCTTCGCCCAGACCAAAACAGGCCTCGATCAGCATTTCAGTGTCACAACCGCGCACCGGGTCCACCGAGAACAGCACTCCGCTTTTCTCCGCCGGCACCAGTTTCTGCACCACCAAACCCAGGCCCATTGCAGTGGCGGAGGTACGTTCCTTCAGATAAGTAAGAACGCGCTG
>DATLII010000601.1:0-3776 GCA_035539495.1 Dongiaceae bacterium | reverse complement strand
CTTACTGACCGCACGCGTTGCCGAGCGACTGCTGGACCAGGGCTTCACCAGCGCCTGGGGTGCTTCCGAAGCCAAACTGCGACTGGGCGTTGCGGTACGAAATGCGGTTAATTCCGGCCATTTGAAAGGCCCTCGCATTCGCGCCGGTTCGCTGGAAATTTCGGTGACCGGGGCCATGGGAGACGAAAGCCGATTGCACGATCCTCGTCCGGGCGGCCCGTCCGTCATCGTTGACGGCCCCGAGGAAATGCGCAAGGCCGTTCGGATCGCCTGCCGCGAAGGTTGCGACAATATCAAGCTCGATGTATCCGGCGATCCCTTCTATCCCGGCACACCGGCGAATACCACGCCGATGACGTTTGAAGAAATCAAAATAGCGGTGGACACGGCTCATGCCTACGGCCGTCGAGTCAATGCGCACGTCCGCTCCATCGAAGGCGCCAAGTCCTGTTTACGTGCCGGTGTTGATGCACTGTTTCACTGCGAATTTACCGATGAAGAAACCCTCGACATGTTCGAAGCGGCCAAAGATCGGGTTTATGTGGTTCCCACCGTCAGTCTGTTTCACACCTTGCTGTTTGAAGCCGAACCCTACATGAGCAATGCCGTTGCGCGCGCCATGCAAATCGACCGGCTGCTCGAAGCATCACAGGACACCCACAATGCGTTGCGCAAACGCGGCATCCGCCACACCATCGGCGGCGACTACGGTTTTGCCTGGAGCCACAACGGCACCAACGCGCGGGATATCGGTTTCTTCGTGCAGTACTTTGGCTACTCGCCGAAAGAAGCATTGATCTGCGCAACCGCCAATGGCGGCGCCATGATGACCATGGGGACCGATGAAAAACTGGGATTGATCAAAGAGGGTTATCTGGCTGACCTGCTGTTGGTCAATGGCGACCCGATTGCCGATCCTGCGGTGGTGGTGGACGCCAAAAACCTCAAGCTCATTATGAAAGGCGGTTCGCTCCACAAGAACGCCGTTGCTGCTAGCTGAGTCGACTGAATCACGAGATGTTGGAGAGAGACCGATGACTGTCAAAATAAAATTAAGTAATGGCGAAGCGCGCTGCCCCAATGCACCCAGCACTCAGGATATTATCGCGCAGGACAAAGTAGGTGCGCCGGATTGGGTGCGCTCCGAATCCTATCGCTTCCTCGGCGACGAAGATATTCCCACGGAACGCTACACCGATCCCGCCTTCGCCAAGAAAGAACTGAATACGCTCTGGAAAAAAACCTGGCAATTCGCCTGCCGCGAAGAACATATTCCGCAAAAAGGCGACTACTACGTCTACGATCTGGAACACTATTCCTTTATCGTTACCCGCGTTTCGAAAACCGAAATCAAGGCGTACTACAATGCCTGCTTGCACCGCGGCACCAAACTGCGCGCATCTGGCACTGAAGGCTGCGCCAGCGAATTCCGCTGCCCGTTCCATGGCTGGTCCTGGAACATCGATGGCACCAACAAAAACGTGGTGTGTGACTGGGACTTCCCCCATATCGATCGTCAAACGCTGAATCTGCCGGAAGCGCGGGTTGAAACCTTGGGCGGCTTCGTCTTCATCAATCTGGACCCGAACGCGCCGTCGCTGGCTGAATATATCGGCCCCGAGGCAATGGATCATATCAGCAAGTGGAAAATGGAAGACCGTTACATTGTCGCTCACGTGGCCAAGGTGATTCCGGCCAACTGGAAGCTGACCATCGAAGCTTTCATGGAAGCCTATCACGTACTGGAAACTCACCCGCAGGTAGCACCGTCCAACGGCGACGCCAACTCCCAATACGATACTTACGGTGATCACGTCGACCGTTTTATTTCAACGCTGGGCGTGGTGAGTCCGCACCTGAAAGGTCGCATCTCGGAACAGGACATCATCGACCAGTTCACCGTGGGTGACAGCTCCGTGCTGGAAGGCGCAGACCGCACGCTTAAAGACGGCGAAACCGCACGTCAACGCATGGCGGACATGATGCGCGGCATGTTCGAGAAGGCCACCAATACCGATCTGAGCGCGGTGTCCGATTCCGAGCTGCTGGATTGCTTCTCGTACACTCTGTTCCCCAACACCTTCCTGTTCCCCGGCATTTCCCTGCCGATGGTGTACCGCTTCCGTCCCGTCAAAGGCGACCATCGCAAGTGTCTGTACGAAGTATTCTTCCTGCGTCCGGTACCGAAAGACGGTAACCGTCCGGAACCGGCCAGCATGGTGCAACTAGAAGCACATCAATCCTTCACAGAAGCGGAAGGTATGGACCCAGGCTTCGGCGCCATTCTGGATCAGGACACCGAGAACCTGCTGCTGGAACAGGAAGGCCTGGAAGCCAGCTTTAAAAAAGGACTGACGCTGGGCAACTACCAGGAAATCCGGATTCGTCATTTCGAGCAGACAATCGATAAATACGTCAAAGACTAATGGCGATAACCGCTGCTCTTCCCCGTGGAGAGCAGCCCATCTGCGCGAATGGAATCCGAATTAAAAAGGTATGAGACATTGACCGAAGAATTACAGCCCGAAGAATTGCAGCCCAAAGTATTTGCGCGCTTCTGCGAAGCCTCTGAGCTTCCAAATGATTCCAAACGGGCGAAGAAGATCAACGATATCCCAGTGTTGGTATGTCACACACAAAACAAATTGTTTGCAGTTTCCAATATCTGCTCACATCAGGATAAGTTTTTGCACGTTGGCCGAGTGCGTAACTGCAAGATCACCTGCCCGTTGCACGGGGCCCAGTTTGATCTGGCAACCGGAAAAGCCACTTGCTTACCGGCCACCAAACCGATTCCCACCTATGAAGTGCGCGTAGTGGACGGCTGGATAGAAGTCTGCGTGTAGCAGGCTTCGATTCTTTGATTTCAATACCGCCGCAACAACCTTTGTAACGTCACCGTCGCAGTGGCAATCAGCTTGTCGTCGGCGCCAGCATCCAACAATTGAACCTGAACAACGCTGTGACCTCGCGCGTCCCGAATAACAGTTCCCCGCGTTCGCGAAGGCCCGACTTTCAATTGGGACAGGAAGTGAATCTGAATATCGGTCGCGGTCATGCCTGGGCGCATGATTTCTGCAGCCGCTTCCAATGTAAAGGCCTGCACACCGCCATTGATCGTGCCGATGCTATTGGACACGTAAGGGCTGTTGGCGACTTCGACAACTCCAGCGCCACGATCACACACTTTCAGCCCGATGCGATCGTTCAACAAATCGGTATTGTGCTGGTCCGCGGATCTTTTTCGGATAGACCCGACCCACTTATTGGGATCGTAGGTATCAACGCCCGTTGCACCGGTACGCGGGATGCGGGTAAACGTCACCAGGCTTTTTGCGGCAAGTGTCAGGCGGCCTGGGTTACCTGCACTGGCGCCGTCGATGTGCGTCTTCAATTCGTCGATATCAGTAACGCCATGGCCATCATAGATATCAACCTCGACAAAAATAATCTTCTTGCCACGACGCAGTAGCCTGGCGTCAACCACGATCGGGCCTTCTGTCAACGATCCTGCCGCATACACAGACAGATCCTGCGTTGCGGTCCAATCCGGATTCCAGGCCGCCAATACGGGGTCAGATCCTGCGACATCCACCATCGTCGCCAACATTCCCACCCGACAGGTTTGAGCATTGGAACGAATCTCATCCGTCAGCGGCGCCAGCATCAGGCAACGCTCCGGATCTAGCAATTTGGAGGTTAGATGGAGATCAAGACAGAAATTTTTATCCACAGCAGCGCGAGTCATCTACATTCACATCCGAACTATCTATGCA
>DATLII010000600.1:0-3284 GCA_035539495.1 Dongiaceae bacterium | reverse complement strand
CGCTGCTACCGTTCAGACTGAATGCAGCAACGCCGTTAGCGATACTAAAACTGCCTGTCTGCTTCTTGGCTGCACCGGGCAACAGGTTGGCAAACTGATCTGCTTGCGCCTGCGAAGGTGCCAACACCAGCCAACGTTTTGAGGGCGCAGTGCTGTCGGGCGCAACGACTGACGTCGCATCCCAGCGCATCTGATACAACCAATTACGCGCCTTTTCCGGCAGCTCCTGCTGCGACAATGCTTCCCGCAAGGTTTCATTCCAGAAGCTCTTGCGCTGGAATGGATAAGTCGGCAGTTCCACCGGTGCCACCTGTTTCAGCGGCATGATTTCGCCCCACTCCAGATCAGCACCCGCCACATAAAGTTGCGCCAGGCTGCGAGTCAGCGAATCCAGTGCTGGAATTTTCTTCTGCAGGCTACCAACAGTTGTCAGCACAGGTACATCCTGACCGCCCGCCCGCAAGGCCGAGGCCATTTCCTGCACCATGGCAACTAACGCAGCGCCAGGGCCGATTTCCAATATGTGATCGCACTGGGCATCGATGATGCTTTTCGCGCACGCCATGAATTGCACCGGCTGGCGAATCTGGTTCACCCAATACTGGGCCTCCGCCATCTGCTTGCCGACGTGCTCGCCATTCAGGTTGGAATAGATGCGCATGCGCGGGCTGGCAAAGGTAATGCCCTGCAATTTTTCAGCAAAGGGTTTGAGCGAGGAATCCATCGCCGCCGTGTGAAATGCATGTTGCACCGGAAGACGACGGAACTGAATGTCTTGCGCCGCCAATTTCGGTTCCAACGCATCTACCAGAGCAGGATCACCACCGACCACCGTATTGAGCGGGCCGTTAACCGCGCAAATTTCCAAACCGGGTGACGCCTGGATCAAGGTGCGGGTTTTGGCCTCGTTGGCAAACACTACCAGCATGGCGCCCTGTGAAGTGGCACCCATCAATTGCGCACGGGCCACGATCAGCTTGCAGGCATCCGCCAGGCTGAATACGCCGGCGATACAAGCCGCGGTAATTTCTCCCACGCTGTGCCCCGCCACGCAATCGGGCTTGATACCCCATTGCATCCAGGTTTTCGCCAGCGCGTATTCCAGTGCGAACAGCGCGGGCTGGGTGTAGCGGGTCTGGTCCAGTTTGGCGCTGTGTTCACCCCACAGCAGCTGAGCCAGCTCCACATCCAGCAACGGATTCAGTTGCGCCGCCACTTGATCAAAGTAGGTTTTGAACGCGGGAATTTGTTCGTAAAAAGCCTGCCCCATGCCAGCGAACTGCGCGCCCTGGCCCGAGAACACGAATGCTACTTTGTACTTCGGTTTCTGCTTCACGCCACTGAGCACGCCCTCGCCTTTTTTGGCGGTGAACAATTGCTTCAGATGTTCAGCCGACTGCGGCAACAAGGCCGTGCGGAACTTGTAATGGTCGCGCCCGGCCGCACAGGTACGTGCAATCTGCGACACGGAAAGCGATGGATTCACATCCATGTGAGCCTTCATCGCATCCTGCCACAGGGACACTGCCAGGGGCTGTTTGGCAGAGGTGAGCACCAGCTGTGGCACCCAAACAGGTGCGGACGCTGGTGCGAATTCGGGCGCCAATTCAGGTTTGTATTCTTCCAGAATGACGTGGGCGTTGGTGCCGGTGAATGCGAATGAACTCAAGCCTGCGCGCAGTTTGCCGTCAGTGGCGGCGTAGTTGTCCCACTGGGTCAGCTTGTCGGTCACCTGGATCGCCATCTTGCTCCAGGGAATATAGGGATTCGGTGTTTTGTAGTTGATGTGGGGTGGAATAGTGCGATGCTGCAATGACAACACCAGCTTGACCAAACCCGCTGCGCCGGCCGCCGCTTCGCTATGGCCGATGTTGGTTTTGGCGGAACCCACCAGCAACGGATGCCGACGATTCTGGCCAGCACAATACACACTGTTCAACGCGCCCAATTCAATCGGATCGCCCAACGGCGTACCGGTACCGTGCGCTTCCACATAGCTAACCTGTGCCGGTTCCAGTTGCGCCTGTTGCAATGCAGCGCGGATCACATCTTCCTGCGCGGTTTCATTGGGCGCTGTAAAACCTTGGGATTTACCGTCCTGGTTGATGGCGGTGCCTTTCACCAGCGCGAGAATATTGTCGCCGTCGGCAATCGCATCCGACAACCGTTTCAGCATGACCACACCGCAACCTTCCGAACGCACGTAACCGTCAGCGGCGGCATCGAAGGTTTTGCATTTACCATCGGCCGACAACATGCGGGCCTTGGCAAACACGATGGAAATGGCGGGGTTCAACACCAGATGCACACCGCCGGTGAACGCGGCATCGCATTCCCGGTTACGCAAACTTTGGCAGGCATAGTGCAAAGCGACCAGCGATGACGAACACGCGGTGTCGATGCCCAACGCAGGGCCTTTCAGGTTGTAAAGATAGGAAATACGACAGGGCGCGGCACTGGCAGCATTGCCAATACCTTGCCAGGGAGTGAGTTTCTCGGCACTGCCGAGCATGCTGCCCAGATGGGCATAATCAGCCGACGCAATACCAACGAACACGCCGGTTTTGCTGCCATTCAAACGCGACGGCGAATAACCGGCGTCTTCCATGGCTTCATGACAGACTTCCAGCAGAATGCGGTGCTGTGGATCGATGTCCTCCGCTTCACGCGGCGACACACCGAAAAATTCCGCGTCGAACATATCCGGCCGCTCGATAATGCCGAGGCCTTTCGAATAAATCTTGCCGGGTGCGTCTGGATTGGCGTCGTACAGGTCGTCCATATTCCAGCGTTCATTGTTTTCCTGCTGGGTAATGCAATCGACTCCGTTGTACAACCGGTTCCAGAATTCCGTCGGCGACACTGACTGGCCGGGATAACGGCAACCCATACCGATAATGGCGATGGGTTCGTGCGCCGCTTTCTCGTATGCCGCCAGTTGGCGTTTCAGCGTTTTGATTTCCTTTAACGCGTTTAGCATCAAGTCCTGCGTTGACTTGGTACCGCTCATGCAGATGCCCCTTTAAGAAAGGCTAGAGTGCAAAAGCCGGACACCCTTGCGGGTGCCGGCTGGTTCAGCTGTTGTCGGACTTTAGTCCTTGTCATTGCCCAGTTCCGCGGCCAGCATTGCTGCCAGCTCGTCCTGGGACAGATCATCCAGCTGATCGTCTTCTTCCGACGCTTTTTCTTCTTGTTTTGCTTCCGCTACGACCGGCTCTGCCGCTGCCAACTCATCCGGGAACATGTCCTGGATCAGGAAGGCGCTCAAGCTGGCCACGGTGGGG
>DATLII010000599.1:0-3364 GCA_035539495.1 Dongiaceae bacterium | reverse complement strand
GGTGAAGGCCGCCTGTTCAACGAATCGGAGCTGAACTCGGGAGCCGCCGTGTGTCTGGTCGGGTCAACGGTGCGGCGTGAACTGTTCGGCGCGCAGAATCCCATCGGCAGTAAAATTCGCATCAAAAAAATGTCCTGCGAGGTCATCGGTCTGCTGCAGACCAAAGGCCAGTCCGCCATGGGCACCGATCAGGACGATCTGGTGGTGATGCCGTTGCGTACATTCCAGCGCCGGATTTCGGGTAGCAATGAGGTCAACATTATTCTGGTGTCGGCGAAGGATGGTTATTCCACCGAAAAAGCCCAGGAAGCGCTGAAAGAAGTGATGCGGGAACGCCGCCATATCAGCTCGAACCGGGACGATGATTTTTCAGTGATGGATATGAAAGAAATCGCCAACATGATGACGGGCACGTCGCAAGTGCTGACCATGTTGCTGAGCGCGGTGGCCGCCGTGAGCCTGGTGGTGGGGGGCATCGGCATCATGAACATCATGTTGGTGTCGGTGACGGAGCGTACCCGTGAGATCGGTATTCGCCTGGCCATCGGCGCGCTGGAGCGGGAAGTGATGATGCAGTTTCTGGTGGAAGCAGTGGTGCTGTCATCGCTGGGCGGCGTTGTCGGCATTATCATTGCGTTGATTACGTCGCTATTGATTGTGCAATCGATGCAGGTGCCCTTCCTGTTCAGCCCCGGCATCGTCACCATCGCTTTCCTGTTTTCCGCCCTGGTGGGCATTGTGTTCGGCTATTTTCCCGCTCGCAAGGCGGCGAACCTGAATCCCATCGACGCCCTGCGCCACGAGTGATGCGCTGAAACGGATTTCAACCTGACCTGCCGGCCCGTTGGCCGGCATTTGCTGTAGAGGTCGCGCATGTCGGCTATTCCCCGTAATTTTTATACCCATTTACTCTACCTGTTTTCTCACCGTTATGCGTTGCCGCTGCTGCTGATATTGGCCGCGCTGTCTTCGGTGATTGCCTTGCGCTCGGATCTGATCAGCGATGATTATCTGCAATGGGCGATGTTTACCGAAGCGCCAGCGTTGCAGGAAAAAGGTCTGATCCATCCCACCGAGACCCGTTCTTTCTGGCATCAGATTTCCAACCAGTTCAATTTTTTCGACCGCGACATGGGCAAACAGGCGGCACTGAAAACCTGGGGCGCCATTCCCTGGTGGACGGGCGATGAAGCGTCGCTGCATCTGTTCCGGCCGCTGAGTTCCGTCACCCATTGGATCGACTATCACTTCTGGCCGCGCAATGCATTTGCGATGGTGTTGCATAGCACGCTGTATTACCTGCTGTTCATCGCCGCGGTGTATGCGCTTTATCGCCGGCTGTTGCCTGGGGTAGCGCTGGCGGGTGTGGCTACGCTGTTTTTTATTCTGGATCCCAGCACCAAGTACGCGATCACCTGGGTGGCCGGCCGTAATGCGCTGCTGGCTGCATTGCTCGGTATATTGGCGATCTTCCAGCATATTCGCTGGTGCGAAACCAAGCGGGCCGTTTGGCTGGCCGGATCCCTGCTGGCGCTGTTGGGATCACTATTGGCAGCGGAATTTGGGACCAGTGCGTTTGCCTATCTGGCGGCCTATGCGTTGATACTGGATAAAGGCCCATTGCTGCAGCGGCTCACCACCTTGCTGCCATCCGTAGTGTTGATCGTGGGATGGCGCGTGCTCTATCAGAAATTGGGTTTCGGCGCGCTGGGGATTGATCATTACATTGATCCAGGCCGCGATCCGGACCGCTTTCTGCAACAGATTTTCACGCTGAGCCCGCTACTGATATTCCAGCAGTTCATCGGTTTGGATAATTTGGATCGGACTGCATCGCCGGAAACCACCCGCTGGTTGTACATCGGTGGCGCTGTATTTCTGCTGGCATTGCTGGGTTTGTTGGCATCGCTGTTGCGCCGCAATGCGCAAGCAAGGTTCTGGGCGCTGGGCATGTTGCTGGCGACCGTGCCGCCCTGTGCGTTAGCACATACCGACGGTCGCGTGATGTTTTTCATCGCACTGGGTGCGTTCGCACTGGTGGCTTTGTATGTAGCGGATGTGTTGGGTGCGGCGCCGGCAACAGCTTCCATACCAAACACCGCTCCCCTGCCTCGCGCCAATCTGTTCCGCCGCGGCACCGCGTTACTGGCGGTGTATTTTTTCGTTGGAGTGATGCTGGCGGGTCATGTAGGCGCGCCGATCTTTTTCAGGGTCGCTGCCGCGCAGCAGAAAGCGCAACAGACACAATCACCTTACCTGCAGGACTATATGTCAGCACATCCGGCGCAACCAAACCAGCACCTGGTGTTGGTGAATGCGCCGCATCCGTTTGCCATCATGTTCTACCCTTACACGGCCGCCTATTTTGCCGAGCCTTTGCCGCAAACAATGCGAATTCTCAGCCCGGCCTTCTCCGACGTCACCGTGCGGCGGGATTCCGAACGGCAGTTGACCGTCATGCCCAACGGCGGTTTTCTGCTGGCGGGTGACAGCGTGATTCCCGGGGCTGCATCTGCAGCGCCGCTGCACAACGTAAATCTGTACGGAAAGATGCTGGGATTCTATCGTCGCAATGAATACGATTTTCAGGCTGGCCAGCAATGGGTATTTGCGGAAATGACGTTAACGATTTTAGAGGTGGAAAATGGCCGGCCGCTGGCGCTGCGGGTGGAACTGAATCAGTCCGTTGCGGTGGATGATTTCCGCTTTATTCAATGGGACTGGGCTTTACAGCAGTATCATGAATTCGATTTACCGGCGGTGGGTGAAAGTCAGGTACTGGCAGGACCGTTTGATTCAACGGTTCCACCGAAAACCTGATTGGCCAGAATTGGGGCTGAAAGCCCCTTTTCGCAAAATGAGCACGCTCAATTATTAGCGCGACAACATCAGCTCGGCCTGCGCCTGTTTGCGCAACGGCTTCTTACCGTTTAACCAAGCGCCGATCCAGGTGTAGCGCACGCACCAGTGATAGGACAACAGGCTAAGCGCCGTTACCGCCACCACCACTAAACCGAATTTCAGCGTGGGCGGAATCGGCCAGCTATAAATCCACAGCGGCATGATCAGCGTCAGCGGGAAATGCACCAGATAAACCCAGTAAGCGCTGTCGGCAATATAACGCCCTACTCGGCTTTCCCGCGCCATGAAACGTTGATACATCGAAATCACCAACAGTGACGACGCCATAATGGATACGGCAAACACCACGCCCCACAAAGAATCCAACAGCCGATCTGCCGTGCCGGTGTACCAATCGCGCACCGGCAACAAAACGCAACAACCAATCGCGGTCACCAACGTCAACGCCCACAATACCGGCAAGCGCCCCGGCGGACATTCCACTAGACTACGATGGCCATAC
>DATLII010000598.1:0-3105 GCA_035539495.1 Dongiaceae bacterium | reverse complement strand
ACTTGGTATTGTAGTAATAATTAAAATGATAACAATTATCATTAAGATAGATCTTGGGGGATTCACCTTATGTTCAGCCGCTTTGTTCGACGTTCTGAAGCTGCCTCAACGCCCACTCCTGACAGCCGTGTGCGCCCGCTCTCCATGGCGGTGCATCTGGTCGTGATGGCGACGGCATTTGCCAGCGCGCCGCTGCTGGCCGAGCAGGCCCCAGTCACCCTGGAGCCGGTTGATGTGACGGCGGCAGGTTTGGGTGATCCTGATGCTACCGAGGATACGCAGTCTTACGTTCCTTCCGCTGCAAAAACGGCAACGCCACTGCGATTGTCGCCGCGGGAAACACCGCAATCCATTAGCGTGGTGACGCAGCAGCGGATTGAAGACCAGGACATGCAGACGATCATGGACGTGGTGAACAACACTACTGGCATCTCGGTGAATCGTTATGAAACCAATCGTGCTCAGTTCAATGCTCGTGGTTTTGAAATCAAAAGCCTGATGATCGACGGCGCGCCCACTATATGGGAACAGCCATGGAGTTCGGGTGAGGTCTTTTCCAGCCTAGCCATGTACGACCGGGTCGAAATCGTGCGCGGCGCCAATGGTCTGATGGCCGGCGCGGGTGATCCATCGGCCTCTATCAACTTAGTGCACAAGCGGGCAAGCAGCAAAGAACTGAAAGGCTCGGTGGAGGCCAATGCGAGCAGATGGGATAGCTATGGCGGGTTGGCAGATGTGTCTACAGCGCTGAACCAGACGGGCTCCATCCGCGGGCGCTTGGTGGGGGAATACAACGAGGGTGACAGCTGGGTCGATATGCTGTCCGACAAGCAGCAAACCCTTTACGGTACATTCGACGTCGATTTGAGCGACGATACGGTGCTCTGGTTCGGAGTTAGCCACGAGGACAAGCAGGCTGACTCGCCGATGTGGGGAGGCCTGTCGGTCTGGTACAGCGACGGTACGCCCACGAATTGGAGCCGCACCAAAACCACATCAGCAAATTGGAGCCGTTGGGATAACACCTACGATAATTATTTCGTCAACTTGGAGCATAATTTTGCCAACGGCTGGCAGGCCAGCTTTGGTTTTAGTCGTAGCGAAAAAAGTGCGGATTCCTATCTGCTGTACGCGTGGGGAGATCCCAACCGTACCACCGGCTTACTGGAACTTTCAGGGGACATGGCGCTCTTCGCCGGCTTCTATGGCGGTTCCTATGACGTACAAACGGATCAGGATGACGTGAACCTGGAAATCAGCGGTCCGTTTCAGTTGCTGGGGCGCAGTCACGATCTGGCATTTGGCTATTCGCACAGTGTCCAGGATTTCAACGCAGATACGCGCGGCTATCTGTATGCGGGAAACGCCGATCTCAACAATTGGAGGGGTATCATTGCCGAGCCCTCCTGGCACGCACCACTTTTCACCCAGGGAAGCGAAATCACTCAGGAAGGGCTGTATGGGGTGGCACGAATCAACTTGGCAGACGTCCTCAAGCTGATCGTGGGCACCCGCGTCAGCAATTATGAAAAGACTAGTAGTTCGGGTGATTCGCAGGGAAATCCGATCCCTGCTGATCCAATCGAAGTCAATGATGAGGTGACACCATACGCTGGTCTTATCTACGACTTGACCGCCAATCTTTCGGCCTATGTTAGTTACACCGATATTTTCCTGCCGCAGTCCGTTATGGATATCCACGGCAACCCATTGGAACCCATCATCGGCAAGAGCGCGGAAACTGGCATCAAGGGTGAGTTCATTGACGGGCGATTGAATACATCCCTTTCTGTATTCCGTATCCAGCAGGACAATTTGGGTCAGAGCACAGGCGAGCAGATACCGGGCAGACCGGCCGGCACGTTTGCTTATGCTCCCGCTGATGGTGCCACAAGTAGGGGCTTTGAACTGGAAGTATCAGGGGAACTGGCTGCGGGCTGGAATGCCACCGCGGGCTACACCCAATTCCAGGCGCAGGACGCCGATGGAGAGGACGTCAACTCCCTGTATCCGCGTAAGCTATTGCGCACCTTCACCACTTACCGCTTGCCAGGCGAATGGAACAATCTGACCGTGGGTGGTGGTTGGAACTGGCAAACCGATATTTTTACCTACGCAACAAACCCGCAGGGAAATCTTGAGCGCATAGAGCAGAAACGTTACAGCCTGATCGATCTGATGGCGCGCTATGAGTTTACGCAACAACTGTCGGCTCAGCTGAACGCCAGCAACGTCCAAGACACGACATACTTTGACGTGTTCGATGCTTACGGTGCGCTGACTTACGGCGAACCGTACAACCTCAAAGCATCGGTGAAGTACAAGTTCTAATTTCCTTTTCACATTTTTCACGAATGAAGACGGTCTTTGTGGCTGTCTTCTATTGCGTCTGCAAGAAAATCAAAAAATTCTTTAAATGGGAGTGATTAAAATGCCAATTGTATTGGGGAACCCTGCCGCGCAGCACGCAGCATCATCACACGGTCGGCGCCGGACATTGCTGGCGCTGGCGATTGCCAGTTTCATTGCGTTGCCGGTGCACGCTGAAGAAGCGGCAACAACCGACAAGAGTGCCGCAGAAAAGAAAACGGCTGAAACCAAAACTTCTGCTGATGCGAATGCAGCTCAGGCTGCAACGCCGGTGCTGACCCCAGTAGACGTTCATGCCGACCAACACACCGATGAACCCTTTATCAACCAGGAACGTCCCGCAAAAGTCGGCAAGACCAGTGTGCCGGTGCAGGACACGCCTGCGTCCATTACGGTGGTAGATAAGCAATTCATTCAGGACACGGGCGCCAAGAATATTCAGGATGCGCTGCTGTATTCCTCGGGTGTTTATTCAGGCCAATTTGGATTCGATACGCGCGGCGACTGGACATCAGTGCGGGGCCTGGCGGTTTCCAAATATCAGGACGGCCTGCGCTCCATTTACGGTTTCTATAATGCGCCGCGCACCGAAGTGTACATGCTGGACAGTATCGAAGTGTTGAAAGGCCCTTCGTCGGTGCTGTATGGGCAGGCGGAGCTGGGCGGCATTATCAATGCCGTATCGAAACTGCCAGAGGAAACGCAGAAAGGGGAAGTGTGGGCGCAAGTGGGCAG
>DATLII010000597.1:0-14499 GCA_035539495.1 Dongiaceae bacterium | reverse complement strand
CTCGTAGGATGCCGGGCAGGGCTTCGATCTTCCTGACGGTGTCCATCAGGATGCGCGTGCCGGTTTCGCTCAGGAACGACTGGTCATTCAATTGCAGCAACAGCAGCAGGCTTTCCTGCGCGCCCATGTCCACTTCGACTTTTTTGAAAGCTATCAGACGCGGATCAGTCGGCGAGAAATATTCAGTGATGTCGTTAACGTAACGGATTTTCAGGATGTTGGGCGAGAGAACGGCCGCGCAACCAAGCAACAGCAGCGCCAGAACAGCAAGGACTTTGAAATTCGGTTTCATGGTTTTGTTTTTGTTGTGAGCGTGGGCGAGGTAATATTTCGCGCGAATTCAGGCGAGTCTAATCACCCGGCCCAGAGGTCTGCAATGTTATTTGGTAAAAATAAGTCACTGGTTTGTTTCACCCCGAATCCCCGTGCAGAAGTGCGATTGTTCTGTTTTCCCTGCGCAGGCGGTGGTGCGTCCATGTATCGACGTTGGGCCACGTTGTTGCCCGAGGTGGAAGTGTGGGCAGTGAACTACCCTGGCCGCGAAACCCTGCATGGTCAGCCGTTTGCACCCAGTCTGGATGCATTGCTGGCACCGTTGTTGGAACAACAGTCTCTGTTCGCGGAAAAACCGTTCCTGGTATACGGCCACAGTTTTGGTTCGTTGGCGGCGTTTGCTTGTGCCGTGCGATTGCAGGCGCTCGGTTGTGAGGTGCGGGGTGTGCTCGGCAGTGCGCGGCGAGCGCCGCATTTACCAGCGACCCAAGTGATTGCGGATCTTCCAGACGACCGCTTTTTGGCGGAATTGGACCGTTTTGGTGGTCTGCCCGATGCTATTCGGCGCGATGCGGAAATGCTGGCGTTCTATCTGCCGGTGATTCGCGCTGACTTACATTTGAACGATATCAGTCGCTTGCCGGAGACGGAGCGCATTGATGCGCCGATCTATTTTTATCACGGCCGTCACGATCGTGTGGCAACGCAGGAAGAATTGAGCGCTTGGAAAAACAGTACGCGTGCGCGTTTCGAATTACGTGAATTCGTCGGTGGACATTTCTTCATTCAGGACAAAGCGGAAGAGTTTACAGCCTGTCTACGTAGCGTAATTAGTACGATCATGCAGGAATCTGATGACGAACCTGTCGCCTTCTAAACATAACTGCCCACAATGATTACGAACTGTCACCGAATTGGCCGAATCTTACAAGTTTTGCGGAAAGAGCCGTCAGTACACTGACCCTTGCCAATGGGTGGTGCTGATAAAAACAATAATGTAGTAATAACAATACAAAATGAGACAACCGCGATAAAAATGTTCCAGGATTCAAAAGGTTGTCAAGGATTTAAAGCGCGTTGTCGTTTGTTCATTTGTATTGCGCACTCCATTTATACGTGATTAGCACACCTGAGTCTTGAAACAGGGTAAAGACACTGGGTGGAGGTCGGTATGAAAGGGTTCCCGCAATTTAAGAACCTAGTAGAAATGGCTGCGGATCGTGCGAGGCTCAAGGGAGAACAAGAGCTGACTGCGTTTCTCGGTGACGATGGCAGCCGTGAGGGTTCACTTTCCTTCGCCGGTCTTGATCGCGCTGCACGCAACATTGCAGCGGGACTTACTGCCAAGGGATTGGCTGGCAAAAATTTAATGCTCCTCTATACGCCGGGATTGGATTACATCAAATCCTTTTTCGGCTGTCTGTACGCCGGCGCGGTGCCGGTGCCAGCGTATCCTCCGATGGGTGCTCGTGACATCGATCGCTTGAAGCGGGTGGTGCAGGATTGCGACGCTGCTGCGATTCTGTCGTCCAGCATGCTGCTGCCGATGATCGAAGCCTGGGTGGCGAATCCCACTAACGGCCTGAACATTCAGTGCGTGCCCACGGATCTGTCTGCTAACGAAGACGCTCCGGGTTTTGTACCGGCTGACGTCGATCCCAACGAAGTGGCATTCCTGCAGTACACGTCGGGTTCCACCGGTCATCCGAAAGGTGTGATGGTGACGCACGGCAATCTGCTGGAAAACTTCAGGCAGATCGTGTGGAACTTTGCTAACGGCGCCAGTCTGGAAGTAGTTGCGGCCGAATATAAAACCGTAATCTGGTTGCCACCGTTCCATGACATGGGCCTGATCGGTGGCGTGCTGACGCCGGTTTATGCGGGTGCGCGGGTGACGTTGATGTCGCCGCTCACGTTCCTGAAAAATCCGTTCGTATGGCTGAAAGCGATTACGGATGGCAAAGCCAAAGTGTCCGGCGGCCCCAACTTCTCCTACCAATACTGCGTGCGCAAAGTATCGGACGAACAGATGGCGCAACTGGATTTGTCCAGTTGGCAAGTGGCGTTCAACGGTGCCGAGCCGATTCAGGTCGATGCGCTGCACGCCTTCGCCAATAAGTTCCGCAGCGCCGGTTTCGATTCACGCGCGTTTTTGCCTTGTTACGGCCTGGCGGAAGCCACGCTGTTTGTGGCAGGCTCCCCAGCCATGCGTGGTGCGCGTGTCATCGAGGCGGATCTTTCGCAACTTGCGAAAGGTGAATTGAATCCCGCTGAACCCGTCAAAACGGTCGAGACCGCGTCACTGGTGAGTTCTGGCGTGATTGCGGAGGGAGCAGAAGTGCGTATTGTCGATCCCAACAGCCATGTGGCGTACGCCGATGGCAAAGTGGGCGAGATCTGGGTGAACAGCCCATCAGTAGCGCAGGGTTATTGGAACAAGCCCAGTTTTTCCGAGAGCGTGTTCCGTGCCCGCATCAAAGGTGACGAATCCAAAACCTGGATGCGCACCGGCGATATGGGTTTTATGTGGGATAACGAATTGTTCGTCACCGGCCGTATCAAGGAATTGATCATTGTTGCCGGACGCAATCACTACCCGCAGGACATCGAGCATTCGCTGCAGGCGTCCAATCCGCTGTTCCGCAAGGGCTGCGGCGCTGCGTTCTCCGTGGTGGATCACGGCAAGGAACAGTTGGTGGTGATGCAGGAAGTCGCGGGCAATGGTCTGCAGCCGGGTGATTTCCAACAGTTGGCGCTGCAAGGTGCGCGCGTGATCGCCACCCGTCATGGCATTTCGCCCAAATCGTTGCTGTTTATTCAGTCGGGCAATTTGCCGAAAACCTCCAGCGGCAAGATCCAGCGCGCAGAAGCGAAGAAAATCTACGAAGCAGGCAATTTCACAACGCTGTACAGCTGGGATAACGCCGCCAACCAGATCGTGGTGCCGCGTGAAACCGCCGAGCAGGCGCAGCGTCCATTCACCGACTGGCAGTCGGAGTTATATTTCCAGATGCAGACTTGGGTCAGCGACAAATTGAACGTCGATGCGCACCATGTGGATCTGGATGTGACCTTCTCCGAGCTGGGCGTTGATTCCATCGAAGCAATCGATTTGGTAGATCGGTTGCAGGACACCATCCAGCGCACCATTCCGGCTACGGAACTGTTGCGCTATCCCACCGTCAAGGCATTGATCGAGCATTTCGCCTCGGAACTGACCGAGCGTGATCTGCACGTCGATGACCGCGATGGTGACGGCAAGGCAGCCGCCATGCCACCCAGGCAAGAAACTCGCAACAAAAGTACGGCCTGACACGCCGTACTTTTCGCCGCGTTCAACAAAAATAATCATACGACTTGAGTGCTAAAGACTCACGGGGTTCCCATGTCCGATAACAAGACCAATAACGATACAGCATCGTTGCTTAAACAAGCCTTGAAAGAGCTGAAGAAATCGAAGGACTCGGTTCAGCGGCTGGAAAAGGAAAAGTTCGAACCCATCGCCGTGATCGGCATGGGTTGCCGTCTGCCAGGTGGGGTGAATAGCCCTGAAAAACTGTGGCAGCTGCTGGAAAATGGCGTCGATGCGATCACCGACATGGTAGATCAGCGCTGGAGTTCGGATCAGGTTTACGATCCTAATCCGGAAGCGGTTGGCAAGTTGTACACCAAGGCTAACGGTCTGGTTGAAGACGTGGATTTGTTTGACGCGGAGTTCTTCGGCATTGCGCCGGTGGAAGCCCGTTTGATGGAACCACAACAACGTTTCCTGTTGGAAACCACCTGGGATGCACTGGAGCACGCTGCGATTGCGCCAGATTCCCTGATGGGTTCCAAGACCGGTGTTTATATCGGTATCTGCCACATGGGCTATTCGCACATGCAGGCAAAATACTGCGGCCCCGAAGACATTTCCCCGTACGACGGTACTGGCAACGCGCACTCGGTAGCGTCGGGCCGTATCAGTTATCTGTTGGGTCTGCAGGGCCCGAGCATTTCCGTTGATACTGCCTGTTCTTCGTCGCTGGTAGCGATTCACCTGGCGGTGCAGAGCTTGCGTAAAGGTGAATCCGATCTGGCACTGGCCGGCGGTGTGAACCTGATTCTGGAACCGACCACGTCGATGATTTTCGCCCGCGCGGGCATGTTGTCGCCGGAAGGCCGTTGCAAAACCTTCGATGCTGATGCGAACGGTTATGTGCGCGGTGAAGGTTGCGGTGTTGTGATTCTGAAACGGTTGAGCGATGCGCTGCGCGATGGCGACAACGTATTGGCCGTGGTGCGTGGTTCCGCGGTGAACCAGGACGGCAAGAGCCAAGGTATTACTGCACCGAACGAACTGGCGCAGGAAAAAGTGTTGCGTGCCGCGCTGGAAGATGCGCGCCTGCAACCGAAAGACGTTACTTATGTTGAAGCACACGGTACTGGTACATCGCTGGGCGACCCGATCGAATTGGCCGCGTTGAATACCGTTTACGGTAAACAGCGTGACAGCAAACTGGTGGTGGGCTCCATTAAAACCAACATGGGTCACCTGGAAGCGGCGGCCGGTGTGGCGGGCTTCATCAAGCTGGTGTTGTCGGTGAAGAACCAGACCATTCCGAAGCACCTGCACTTCAAAAAGCCGAACCCTTATATCGACTGGTCCACCATTGCCATCGATGTTCCCACTGAACAGCGCAACTGGTCGGCACCGAGCCGTATCGGTGGCTTGAGCTCGTTCGGTTTCAGCGGCACCAACTGTCACATTCTGGTGGAACAGGCGCCGAATATTGTGGAAGCCGGTGCTGATGCTGCTCCTGCTCCTGAAGCGATCTTTGCACCCAAACTGCTGACCATTTCCGCGAAGACCAAGGAAGCGCTGCAAGCATACCTGGATAACTACGCGCAAGCGCTGCAATTGCCGGCGTTGCAAGGTTATAGCTGGGACGATTTGTGTTTCACCGCAGCGACTGGCCGTCATCATTTCCGTAACCGTGCCAGCATTCTGGCATCGTCCGCTTCGGAAGCCGCAGCCAAAATTCAGGCGTTGCTGAGCCAAGGTAGCGCTGATGGTGTGACTGTGACTGATGTGGGCACTGCGCCGCCGAAACTGGCGTTCATGTTCACTGGTCAAGGTGCGCAATTCAAAGGCATGGGCCAGGATCTATACGCGCGCTTCCCGGTATTCCGTGACGCGCTGGATCAAGTGGCTCAGTTGATGAGCAAGTTCCTGGATCAGCCGCTGTTGTCGGTAATGTGGGGTGATAACAGCAAGCTGCTGGATGAAACCCAATACACCCAGCCGGCGATTTTCGCGCTGCAATATGCGTTGACCCAGTTGTGGACCTCGTTGGGCGTGCAGGCATCCTGCGTCACTGGCCACAGTATCGGTGAATACGCGGCGGCCGTTTATGCTGGCGTGATGTCGCTGGAAGATGCGGTGCATCTGATCTGCGCTCGCGGCAAGCTGATGGCTACGCTGTGCGAGAAAGGTTCGATGGCGGCAGTGTTCGCCAGCGCGGAAGAAACTCGCAATATCATCGAAACGCTGGACAGCGTGATCGATGTGGCGGCGGTGAACGGCCCGCGCAATTGCGTTATTTCCGGTGAGAAACATGCGGTTGAGCAGGCAGTAGCACTGCTGACCGACAGCAAGATCAAAGCCAAGGCGCTGCAAGTGTCGCACGCATTCCATTCGCCGATGATGCAGCCCATGCTGGATGCCTTCAATCGCGAAGTAGGAGCGGTGGCATTGAAAGCACCGCGTATCCGTTTCATCTCCAGCAAAACCGGCAAAACCGCCACGCAGGATGTGAAACGCGCTGAATACTGGGTTGAGCATGTGCGTGATGCGGTGCTGTTCCTGGATGCGGCGAAAGAAGTGGGCGCGCAGAAAATTAATGCCTGTCTGGAAATCGGCCCCGGCGCCAACCTGGTGAAACTGGCGCCCCAGTGCATCGAATCCACTCAACCGGTCACCTACCTGTACAGCATCGACCGCGAGCAGACTGAAAGCGATCACCTGACAGCGGTGGTGGCTGGCCTGCACAACGTAGGCGCTGCGATTCAGTGGAAAAATCTGTTCATCGGTGGCAAGCATACCCGCGTTGACCTGCCGACTTATCCGTTCCAGAAACAGAGCTACTGGGTGGAAGAAATCCGCATCGGTAACTACAGCAAGCAATCGGGCATGTCGTTCGCCCGCATGCTGTACAACACTGAGTGGAAGGAAACTGCTCTTTCCGGTGAAGCAAAAGTTAATTACGAAGATGTGGTAATCATCGGCAACAAACCCGCTTGGCTGGCCGCGCTGCAAGCGCAACAGGCCAATGTGCTGGTGTTGGATGCCAACAGTGACGCGGATGCGATCAAAGCTGCCGTTGCGCCGCTGCAGGAAAAAGCCAAGGCTGCTGGCAAAGTGGTGCCGGTGCTGCTGACCGCGCCGGCAATGCCGTCCGATAGCAATGCGCTGGTAGATGCGGTCAACGCCGCGATTAAGCCGGTACTTGCCACTGCACGCGCGTTGGTGGCCGGCAGTGATTCAACCAACCCGGTCCGGCTGTGGCTGGTGAGCGAGAATGCCTACGGCACAGAGAACATCAACCTGGCGGCTTATCCGCAACTGGGCTTCGCCAAAGGTTTCGCGCTGGAAGCGGGCGAGCTGTGGGGCGGTATTCTGGATCTGAGCGGCAACGCTGACGAACAGGCTGCTGGCATCATCGCCGAGCTGAATGGCCAGGCGCTTGAAGATGCCGTGAAATACGCCGGTGCTGTGCGTTCCGTACTGCGTCTGCAATCGGATCGTCCGACTCAGACCACCGTGTCCAACCTGAACGACAAAGCATCTTACCTGGTGACAGGCGGTCTGGGTGGCTTGGGTCTGTACGTGGCAGAAGCGTTGGCGCTGTCCGGTGCCAAGCATCTGGTGCTGATGAGCCGTCGTGGTGACTTGGCGTCGCTGGAAGGTGAGCGTCGCGAACAAATCGAAAAACTGCAGCAGAAAGGCGTGCAGATTCGCGTTGCCAATGTGGATGTAGCAGATCGCAATGCGGTTGCCGGTTTGATCGAAGAACTGGCGCACGGTGAATTCCCGCTGAAAGGTATCGTGCATGGCGCCGGTGTAAATGATGTGGTGCTGGCGCATGAGATGCAGCAGGAACAGTGGCTGAACGTCACCCAGTCGAAAGTGCAAGGTGGCTGGAACCTGCATCAGGCATCGCTGAATGTCGAGCTGGATTTCTTCGTGGTGTTCTCGTCCATCGCGTCCGTGTGGGGTTCCGGTGGCATGGCGCACTACGCTGCGGCCAACCACTTCCTGGATGGTTTGGTGGATTACCGCTTGGCGCAGGGCCTGCCGGCTGCTGCGTTCAACTGGGGCCCATGGGGTGGCGCGGGTATGGCGACTGGCGATGCGGCGGAAGAAGCCGAGCGTCGCGGTCTGCGTCCGTTCAATCCGCAATCCGGTATTGAACTGCTGAGCAAATCCTGGAAGGGCGGCAAAGCCCATCAGGTGCTGGTGGATGTGAGCTGGGACCGTTTCCGCGAAATTCTGGAAATGCGTCGTCCGCACCCGATGTTTGGTGCGCTGGGCCGTTCGCTGTCGACTGCATCTGGTGTTACTGGCGAAAAATCTGCGTTCTTCAAATCGCTGTATCCGCTGGAGCCGACCGAGCGCGCCACGCAAATCGTGGGTTACCTGCAAGGCCTGCTGGGCCGCGTCGTAGGCAAAGCCGAAGGCGAGATCGTCGATCCGGAAATGCCGCTGATGGATCTGGGTATCGATTCCATCATGGCGCTGGAAATCAAGAAGCAGCTGGAAGCCGACACTGGCCAGGCCATGCGCGCTACTTTGATTTTCGACTATCCCACTATCAACAAAATTGCTGAGTACTTCAGCGTCGCGCTGTACGGTGAAGAAGAAGGCGCGGCCGCAGTGGTTGGCGGTGGTGCATTCCACGGTGAGCCCATCGCTATCGTCGGTATCGGCTGTAAGATGCCGATGGCGCCGAACGGCCCCAGCGATTTCTGGAAACTGCTGGTGAACGGCGAGTGCGGTATCAACGATGCACCGAGCGATCGCTGGGATCTGGATCGTTACCTGGATAAAGATGAAAACGCACCGGGTAAAACCTACACGCTGTCTGCCGGTTTGGTAGAAGATATCGAATCTTTCGACGGCAAACTGTTCGGTATCGCGCCGCGCGAACTGGAAAGCATGGAACCGCAGCAACGTCTGGTGCTGGAACATGCCTGGACCGCGCTGGAAAACGCAGGCTATTCGCCTGCAGCCATGAACGGTACTCGAACTGGTGTGTTCGTCGGCGTGGGCGCCAACGAGTACATCCGCGCTTGTGCGACTGGCGCGCGTGAAGAAGACATCATGTTCATCCCCACCGGCAACGCGCTCAACGTGATCGCCGGCCGGGTGGCGTTCAACCTGGGTCTGCAAGGCCCTTGTATGACCATCGACACTGCCTGTTCGTCGTCTGCTGTTGCTACACACCTGGCGATACAGAGCCTGCGCAACGGCGAGTGCGAAGTGGCACTTTCCGGTGGTGTGAACGCGATGGTGATGCCGGAAACCTTTGTTGCACTGTCGAAAGCGCACATGCTGTCGAAAGAAGGCCGCTGCAAAACCTTCGATGAAGGCGCTGACGGTTACGTGCGTGGCGAAGGCGTGGGCATGCTGGTATTGAAGCGTCTGTCTGATGCCGAGCGTGATGGCGACAACATCATTGCGTTGATCAAAGGTTCCGCCGTGAACCAGGATGGCCGCAGCAGCAGCTTGACGGCGCCCAATGGCCCGTCGCAGCAAGCGGTTATCCGCGCTGCACTGGCGAACGCTGGCCTGACAGTGGAAGACGTGGACTGGGTGGAAACTCACGGTACTGCTACTCCGCTGGGCGATCCGATCGAAGTGCAATCGCTGGAAGCCGTTTATTGCGGTCACCGCAGCGCGGAAAATCCGTTGATCATCAGCTCGGTGAAAACCAACGTGGGTCACCTGGAATCCGCCGCCGGCGTATCCAGCATCATGAAAGCGGCGCTGTCGCTGCAACATGGCGTGATTCCCAAGCACCTGCACTTCAAGAAATTCAACCCGCATATCGCGGTGGATCAGTCCAAGTTCTTCATTCCTACCGAGAAGATGGAATGGAAGGGTGGCGACAAAAAACGTCGTGTGGGTATCAGCTCCTTCGGTTTCAGCGGCACTAACGTGCACATGATTCTGGAAGAAGCACCGGCGCGGAAAGAAACGATCAACGCCACCGAACGCAACAGCCATGTACTGACGTTATCGGCGAAATCCGAAGCCTCGTTGAATGCATTGGCCAAGCGTTACGCCGAGTTCCTGGAAAACGACCAGCTCAACAGCACACCGGCCTCACTGGCCGATGCAGCATTCACTGCCAACACCGCTCGCGCGCAATTTGAGTTCCGCGCTGCAGTGGTCGCGAACGATGCCGCAAGTGCTGCGGACAAACTGAAGCAGTTGGCAGAAGGTCACACCGGCGTGGGCGCCTTCCGTGGCGATGCCAAACCGGTTACTGGCACTGCCTGGCTGTTCACTGGCCAAGGTTCGCAGTACGCCGGCATGGCGAAAGAACTGTACGACGCCAACCCAGCGTTCAAACAGAAACTGGATGCCTGCGAAAAACTGTTCGAAGCCGAAACCGCCGAATCACTGCTGGCGATTCTGTGGGGTGACCAATCTGCCGAAATCGACAACACCCGTTACACCCAGCCCGCGATTTTCGCACTGGAATACGCGCTGGCGTCGCATTGGCAATCACTGGGCCTGAAACCAACCGTGATGGTTGGTCACAGCGTGGGTGAATACGCGGCGGCTGTTGTTGCAGGCATCATGAGTCTGGAAGACGCCATGAAGCTGATCACCGCGCGCGGCAAGCTGATGGTGGATCTGTGCGAAAAAGGCGACATGGCGGCCGTGCTCACTACACCTGACAAGGTGGAAGAGATCATCGCCGGCATCAGCGACGTGCAAATCGCCGCCTGCAACGCGCCGGGCAACACTGTGGTATCCGGCACTGCCGACGGCATCAAAGCCGTTCTGCAGAAAGCAGGCGCTGCCGATGTTGACGCGCGCTTGCTGACGGTGTCGCACGCATTCCATTCCAACCTGATGCAGCCGATGCTCGATAGCTTCCGCAAAGTGGCGGAATCCATCAGCTACAAACCGGCGACACACGCGATTGTCTCCACTGTGAGCGGCCGCGCCAACCAGGGCGAGATGTCCACTGCCGGTTACTGGGTGGAGCACGTCAAGCGTCCGGTGCTGTTCGTGAATGCAGTGAAGGAATTGCCGGCACTGAAAGTGAATGTGTGTCTGGAAGTAGGTCCTGGCGCCACGCTGACCAGTCTGGCGCAGCAAGGCTTGGGTCAGGATGGATTCACCTTCGTTCACAGCTTGCGGCCGAAGCAGGATGCCAGCCGTCAGTTCAACCTGGCTGCCGCGCAACTGTACGCACGCGGTGTTGATATCAACTGGAAAGGTTTCGATGCGCCTTATGCACGTCAGCGCGTGGCAGTGCCTGCTTACGCGTTCGACCGCAAGCGTTTCTGGTTGGGTGACAACGACAATGGCATGGTCTCCGCTGGCGGCAACATGGGCCAAGTTACCGAAAACGTGCTGATGATGTTGAACTCGCCCATGAGCGACGACTACTACTTCGAAAACAGCTTCGGTGGCCGTCATCCGTTCAACCTGGATGACCACCGTCTGTACGAAGTGGTGGTGGCGCCCGGTGCATTCCACGTGGCCAACACCATTCTTTGTGCCCGCGATGCGTTTGGCGAGAAGCCGGTGAAACTGGACGACGTGGTATTCCCGGAACCGCTGATCATCGATGGCGACAAGAAGCGTCGTCTGCACTACGGCTTCAAGAAAGAAGGTAGCAAAGATGGCTTCGATCAATATGACGTGAAAGGATTTAGCCGCCCCGATGAAAAAGGCGCGGAAAAAGACTGGACCATGCACTGCAGCATGAAAGTGTCGCTGTGCGAAGGGCCCGATGCCCAGCAGGTGTTGACACCGCAGGATATCGAGCAGATCCAGGGCCGCGCGCTGCACCACTTCGACGGTCAGATGTTCTATGACGAAATGTGGAAAGTCGGTTATCAGCTGGGCTCGCAGTTCCGCTGGATCGCGGAATTCTGGCGTCGCCCTGGTGAGACTCTCACCAAGCTGCGTCTGCCGGAATCGGCGCTGGAGCAAGGCAAGTACATGATCCACCCGGGTCTGATGGATTCCTGCTTCCAGAGCTCGGCGATGGCCACCATGCACGAGGATTTCGATTCCTCGAAAGTGGACGCGATCTACATTCCGTTCGCGCTGGAAAACCTGCGTTTCTTCCGCAAGCCCACCACAACCCTGTGGTGTCATGTGAAGATCAAGAACCCGCCGGAAGATCCGAATGCGATTCTGGAAAGCTTCTCGCACACCATTCAGGTGTACGACGAAGAGGGCAATATCCTGATCGACGTGGACACCATGCACAGCAAACGCGCGCCGAAAGAAGCGCTGCTGCGTGCGCTGCGTAAGGATGCGTTTGAAAGCCACTACGAGATTCACTGGAAAACCCAGAGCATTCCGGCCGACCAGGAATTCAAAGCGCTGCAGAACACCTACCTGGTGATCGGCGAGCGGACTGCCCTGGCCAACGCGCTGCGCACTGAGCTGGCAGCGAAAGATGTGAAAGCGCTGCAAGTGGTGTGCGACACATCGGCAACGTTCAACCAGCAGGATGGTGTCATCACGCTGAACCCGGAAGACGGCGGTCAGTGGATGAGCCTGATCCAGAGCGTGGGCGGTATCGCCAACCTGGGCGGTCTGCTCTACGTGGCACCGGATGCGCAGTTGAGCAGCGGCGTCGAGATCATGGATCTGCAGATCCGTATGTTCTCGCCGATCCTGAACATGCTGAAAGCGTTGCAGTTGATGTCCGGTTCGTCTTCACCGCGCTTGTGGTGTGTGACGCAAAATGCTGTGTCGGCCCAGCGCAGCGACACCGCGCTGAATCCGGCTCAAACCGCGTTGCTGGGCTTCGGCAAAGTGCTGGATATGGAGCACCCGGAATACTCCGCCGTGCTGGTGGATGTGGATGCGGAAAGCGACGAACGTGCCGCCCGCGCCATCATCACCGAACTGCAATTGCCGGCGAAAGAAAAACAGGTGGCGCTGCGTCGTGGCAGCCGTCTGGTGGGCCGTCTGGCGCGCACCGGTATTGCCGCGCAAGGCATGCCGATTCCGCCGGCGCCGTACCGTCTGATCATCGAGAAGAAAGGTACTTTCGAAGATCTGAAGTTCGTGCAGTTCAAACCCCGTGAGCTGGGTTCCACTCAGGTAGCGGTGAAAGTGTTGAGCGCCGGTCTGAACTTCCGCGACGTTATGGGCGTACTGAACGTGTACCCGGGCGAAGCAGGTCCGCTGGGTGGCGAATGTATCGGCCAGATCACCGAGTTGGGCAGCGACGTTACCAAGTACAACGTGGGCGATGTTGTGATGATCCCGCTCACCGAGTCTTGCATGAGCACGCAGACCATCGCGGAAGAAGCGCTGATCTGCCGTGTGCCGCGCAACCTGTCCCTGAACGAAGCATCGACTCTGCCGGTGGTGTATTGCACCGCATTGCATGGTCTGAAAAATCTGGCGCAACTGAAGAAAGGCGAGCGTGTGCTGATCCATGCGGGCGCCGGTGGCGTCGGTCTGGCAGCGATCTATATCGCCAAGCACATCGGCGCGGAAGTTTTCGCGACCGCCAGTGAGAAGAAACGGGACTTCCTGCGCAAGATCGGCGTGGATCACGTGTTCGATTCCCGCTCGCTGGATTTCGCGCAGGACATTCGCCGCGTAACCGGTGGTGCGGGCGTGGACGTCGTGCTCAACTCGCTGGCCGGTGAGTTCATCACCACCAGTATGGCGTTGCTGAATCCAGGTGGTCGCTTCATCGAAATCGGTAAAGCGGATATCTGGACGCAGGATCGGGTACAGGCATTCCGTACTGACATCACCTACGAAGCGTTCGATCTGGTGATCGTGACCCTGCAGAATCCGCTGGCGCTGAAAGCGTTGATGGACGAAGTGGTGGAGAACGTGGAATCGGGCGACTACCAGCCGCTGCCGTTCACTGTGTTCAAGCACAAGGAAGCGATGGAAGCCTTCCGCTATATGGCGCAGGGCAAACACATCGGCAAGATCCTGATCAACCCGGACGATCCGGCGATCACGCTGAAACGCGATCGTTCCTACCTGATCACTGGCGCCAGCGGCGGCCTCGGCATGCTGTTCGCGAAGTGGATGGCGGAGCAGGGCGCAGGCGAAATCATCCTGGCCGCACGGCGCGATGTGCGTGAACTGGATGCACCGGGTGTTGCCGCGATCGAAGCGCTGGGCGCGAAAGTGACCACCGTGAAAGCGGACACCGCAGATCGTGCGTCGGTGCAGGCCATGATTGCCGGTGCGCAGGCCAACAGCTTGCCGCTGGCAGGTGTGATCCATGCGGCGGGTGTTCTGGCCGATGCCTTCGTGGTGAACCAGGATATCGCCGGCTTCAAGAAAGTCATGGGTCCGAAACTGGCGGGCGCCTGGTATCTGCATGAAGAAACCAAGCATCTCGATCTGGAACTTTTCGTGTTGTTCTCGTCGCTGTCCTCCATGTTGGGTGCGCCGGGGCAAGCCAACTACGCCGCGTCGAACGCATTCCTGGATGGCCTGGCGGCTTACCGCCGCGCCAAGGGAATGCCGGCCATTGCCGTAAACTGGGGCCCCTGGGCCGAGGTGGGCATGGCGGCCAACAGTCAGGTGGAAGCCAACGCGAAAGCGAGCGGCGTGCATCTGATTCCGCCGACGGATGGTCTGGAATGGTTCGGGCAGGTACTGCAATCCAACCCGATTCAGCGCGGTTTGATGGTGATCGACTGGGCGGCCCTGGCCAATATGACCGGCTCGATCCCCGCGTTCCTGTCGGAACTGGATGTGAAAGCCAGCGTGGGTGTGGATGCCGGTCTGCAGAAGATGGCAGACGAATTCCGCGCCGGTCTGGCGGACGCACCGATCGACGAACGTACGCCGATGCTGGTGGACATGATCTGCGAACAGATCAAGCGCGTTATGGGTCTGGACGAGTCCGACACCATCAACCCGAACCAGCCGCTGCAGGAACTGGGCCTGGATTCGTTGATGGCGGTGGAACTGCGTAACATCCTGTGTGCACTGATCGGCAA
>DATLII010000596.1:0-2165 GCA_035539495.1 Dongiaceae bacterium | reverse complement strand
GTTTGTGGTTCAGCGCGCGCTGCGATTCGGGCGTCGAGCAGATTTTTGCCCGCCAGCAGAAGACCCACCAGCAGGAACGCGCCCGGCGGCAGCGTCGCCAGCAGGAAACCTTTGTAAGCGGGGATCAGGTGTGCGTGCCATTGCAGTGCGACGTCGCCAAAAATTAGTTGCATGTTGGCAAACAGGCCGCCGGTGCCCAGCAACTCGCGAATCGTGCCCAACAATACCAGCACGGCCATGAAACCAATACCCATCATGAAACCATCCAGCGCTGATGCACCCAGGTTCTGCTTGCTGGCAAACAATTCGGCACGGCTCAGAATAATGCAATTACTGGCAATCAGCGGAATGAAAATCCCCAGTGCCAGATACAGATCATGACGAAAAGCACTCAGCAACAATTCCACGCAGGACGCAAAAGTCGCGATGATAAGAACGAAAACGGGAAGACGAACAGCAAGAGGAATGGCCCGACGAATCAATGATACGACGACGCTTGACCCAGTCATCACCGCGAGAGTTGCCAATCCCAGTGCCAGTGCGGTTACAAACGAATTCGACATCGCCAGTAGCGGGCAGAAGCCCAGCAATTGCACCAGAACCGGGTTGTTGTACCACAGGCCGCCGGTGGTGGCTGTGTTCTGCGAATCGGTGGCGTGGTTCGAATCAGTTTCCATTCGATATTGCCTCGGGTTGCCCTTCGGGAGTCGTCGGCTGGACAGTTTCAGGTGTGGTTGATGCGGGCTGTGCCCCTTCTGATAGCGGTGCAGGCAACAGACTTTCCTTGTGTTCGTTCACATACAGTAGTGCCTTGTGCACGGCATCCACAACCGCACGCGGCGTGATTGTCGCACCGGCCACTGCGTCGAATTCACCGCCGTCTTTTTTTACGCGCCAGCGATCTTGCGAGGTGTTCGCTAGGGATTTACCGTTGAAACCCAGTATCCAATCTGACTTGCGCCGCTCGATGTAATCTCCCAGCCCCAGTGTTTCGTTATGCGGGGGAATCACTCGCACGCCAGTGATGGTTCCGCTGTTATCCACGCCCACCAGCAACTTGATTGCGCCGCCGTAACCTTCCGGCGCACTCACCTGCAGAATCACGCCGGACACACTGCTATCTTTCCGCGCAATATAGGCGGGCATTGGAAACGTAGTGCCCAACAACGAATCGGTTTCCAGCATGACGCGATCTTTAGCTGGCCGGTTATCGATGCGATCTGGCGGCATTACCTCCAGCAGCGAGCGGTTCAATGCATCGGCCTGTTCTCGCGCAATATGATCGCGGGTCAGATTGGCGATCAGCACGATCAGGCCAACGCCAACAATCGTCACCAGCCCCAGCAGTACGCCGTTACGGAAAAGAGTAGGCAGGGACACGGATGAACTGTTCACAGATGATGCGTCCTGTTAGGCTTTTTGTGGCCGTAAGTGCGCGGCTGGGTCACTTTGTCGAGCGTGGGTGCCACCATATTCATCAGCAGCACACCAAACGCAATGGCGTCGGGGTATCCGCCCCAAGTGCGGATGATGTACACCAGCACGCCGGTCAACACGCCATATATGAATTTGCCTTTGTTGCTGGTGGCGGCGGTGACTGGGTCAGTGGCAATAAAAAAGGCGCCCAGCATGGTGCCGCCACCGAACAGATGAAACAGGATGCTGGCGTAGTTGTCGGCGTCCACCGCGGTGTTGAAAAAACCGGACAGGAAAAAAATCCCCGCCAGCATGCCCACCGGAATATGCCAGGTGATGATGCCGCGCCAGATCAGATAAATACCGCCCAGCAGAAATGCCAGGTTAATCCATTCCCAACCGAAACCTGCCATCAGTCCATTCAACACAGGATCTGCATCCAAAACCGTGGGCTGACCTGCATAAGTGCGAAAGCTGTCGAGCGGAGTCGCGCCGCTGAACGCATCTACGTTATTAATACTGCCGGTAAAAATCAGCTGCAGTGACTGCCAAGGGCCCAGTGCGTTAACGCCGTCGTCA
Source organism: Dongiaceae bacterium (assembly GCA_035539495.1). Classification (GTDB taxonomy): domain Bacteria; phylum Pseudomonadota; class Gammaproteobacteria; order Pseudomonadales; family Ketobacteraceae; genus Ch67. The sequence continues at coordinate 170 of DATLII010000596.1, read as the reverse complement.
ACACCAGCCGCTGGCAGCCAGGTGGACATCGCCTGCGGATACGCGATCAATAGCAGTGCATAACCTGCCATGGCGGGATTGAACGGATTCATGCCCAAACCACCGTACAATTGTTTGGCCACGACAATGGCAAATGCGGTGCCCAGCAATGTCATCCACCAGGGCAGGGT
>DATLII010000595.1:0-2318 GCA_035539495.1 Dongiaceae bacterium | reverse complement strand
CTTCCGCAATCACGAACTGATTCAGATCGGATTCGGCCCGCATGCACCCTACACGGTGTCCGATGGGCCATTGCAGAAAGTGTTGGCGTTGTCCGCCGAGACCAATATTCCGATTCAGATGCACATCCACGAAACCGCGTTCGAAGTGGAAGATGCCGCGCAAAAATCCGGCAAGCGTCCGCTGCAGCGACTGCATGAATTGGGATTGTTGTCGCCGCATCTGCAGGCCGTGCACATGACACAACTGACCGATCATGAAATCACGCTGCTGGCGCAGACCGGAACGCATGTCATCCATTGCCCGGAATCGAATCTGAAATTGGCCAGCGGTTTTTGCCCGGTGGCGAAATTGCTGGAAGCCGGCGTGAACGTGGCACTGGGCACTGACGGCGCCGCCAGCAACAATGATCTGGATATGTTCGGCGAAATGCGCACCGCGGCGTTGCTGGCCAAAGGCGTGGCGCAAAATCCGTCGGCGCTGCCGGCACATCAGGCGCTGGCCATGGCCACCATCAACGGCGCCCGCGCGCTGGGCATCGATCACATCACCGGCAGTCTGGAAACAGGCAAAGCCGCCGATCTGATCGCGGTGAAACTGGACGACGTCACTTGCCAACCGTTCTATCATCTGGAATCGCAACTGGTGTATTCCACCCCATCGAGCCAGGTCACCGACAGTTGGGTAGCCGGCAAACGCCTGATGAAAAATCGCGAACTCACCACCATCGACTTGCCAGCGGTACTGCAACGCACGGCGGAATGGAAACAGAAAATCGCCGCCGGGGATCGCTCATGAGCAACGTTGATGCGCAGGAAATTGCCAAGTTTGAAGCAGTGGCCGATAAGTGGTGGGACCGCGATGGCGAATTCAAACCGCTGCACGAAATCAATCCACTGCGCTTGAACTACATCAACGAGCGCACGCCGCTGGCCGGTAAAAAAATACTGGATGTGGGCTGCGGTGGCGGCATTCTCAGTGAAGGACTGGCTTTTCGTGGCGCCGATGTCACCGGCATCGACATGGGCCAGGCACCGCTGGACGTTGCACGAGCGCATGCGCAATCACAAAATCTGACTATCGATTACCGCCAGATTCCGGTGGAGCAGCTGGCGGCTGAAATGCCGGCTGCGTTTGACATCATCACCTGCATGGAGATGCTGGAGCACGTACCGGATCCCGCATCGGTGGTGAAAGCCTGTGCCGCCTTGGTGAAGCCCGGCGGGCATGTGTTTTTCTCCACGCTGAATCGCAATCCGAAAGCCTACCTGCTGGCGATCGTCGGCGCGGAATACGTTTTGAACCTGGTGCCGCGCGGCACCCACGATTACCTGAAATTCATCAAGCCGTCGGAACTGGCCAGCTGGGCGCGAGACGCGGATCTCGCCGTGAAAGACATCAGCGGCCTTACCATGCACCCCCTCACCCGCCAGTTCAAAGTGGGGCGGGACGCCGACGTCAACTACTTCATGCACACACAAAGAACCTCATGATTGCCGAACCGATTGCAGCTGTACTGTTCGACCTGGATGGCACGCTGGTGGATACTGCACCGGATTTTGCCCGCATCCTCAACCAACTGCGCAGTAACGACAATCTGCCACCGCTGTCCTACGCACAGATTCGTGGCCAAGTGTCCAACGGCGCTCGCGCACTGGTGAAACTGGGTTTCAACATCACCGAAGAAAGCGATCGCTTCAACGATCGTCTGGATATGTTGCTGAAACTGTATGAAAAGGAATTGGCGCAGGAATCGCGTCTGTTTCCCGGCCTGAACGAAACCCTGAAGATGCTGGAAGATCACGACATTCCCTGGGGCGTGGTCACCAACAAACCCAGCCGTTACACGATTCCGCTGCTGAAAGGTTTGAAGCTGGATCAACGTTGCGCGGCAGCAGTGTGCCCCGATCATGTCGACAATAAAAAGCCGCATCCGGAGCCCTTGCTGACTGCGTGTGAATGGTTGTCGGTGGATCCGCGCCAGACCATTTATGTGGGCGACCACATCCGCGATATCGAAGCCGGCCGTGCCGCCGGTAACAGCACCATCGCTGCCGCCTGGGGCTATCTGAATCCGGACGAAGACATCAGCAGCTGGGAAGCGGATGTCATTCTGCACACGCCGCAGGAACTGCATCACCTGCTGGCCACCAAGTTGCCGGGCTGATTCGCTCACAGGCATCCGTTCCGACAACGACATCTCATCCACAAGATCCTGCACCGCCGCAGGCCAGGAGCCGCTATGCACAACTATCAAGCCCCTGCCGGACTACTGCAAAACCGCATCATTCTGGTAACTGGCGCCGGCGACGGCATCGGC
>DATLII010000594.1:0-10520 GCA_035539495.1 Dongiaceae bacterium | reverse complement strand
CGCCAGGGACTGGCCCAGGGCGCGCGTGTCTTCATCCGGCGGCGGAATGGTGGCGGCCATCAGGTACATGGCGCGCATGGCGTCGTCCTCGCAGGCCGGCAGGATATGTTCTTCCACTCCCATCAGGTAACCCACGTAACGCCATAGATGGACGATGGCTTCCCGCTCGCGCTTGCTGAAGATAAAGCCCAGCGCTCGTAGGCCGGTGAGGAAAATCGTGGAGAACTCCAGGATGGTGGCCATGGAATCCGCCTGGTTGAGCGGATGACCCCACTCCATTTTCCATTTGCCCGACTGCAGCAGCATGGCCCTTACCTGGGCATGCATCAGGCGCACCCGCACGGCGCTCTTGAAGCCTTCCGCATTGCGCTCCAATCCGCCGATGGTGGTAACGTCCATCCAGAATTTGCCGGTTTCCACCAGACGGCGCGGCGTCATGCGGTCCAATTGGCCGGTGAATACCAGGGGCTTGGCGGCGGCAGCGCCCAGATAGCCGCCCATCAGGGATAGATTGCGCAGCACCAGTTCACCCCAGGGGCCCACCCGCCGCGATACCTGGCAAGCCAGTTTGAGTTTGTCGCGATCGAGCCAGATCGGCTCCTGTTCCACCTGGGCGAACAGATTCACCAGCGCCTCGGGCGGCTCGCTGACGGAATCGATGCCTTTCTCCAAGGCCTGATCTACCAGCTTGCGGCCTTGGCCTGACGGCAGGGTCTTGTACATGGCCACAATCGCGTCGGCCAGGGGATCGCCCATGACGATGTACTGCTTCAATTCTTCCACCTGCGCATCGGTGGGATGGGGGTCGGTACCCAGCAACCGCTTGAACAGGCGGCGGCTTTTTTGCAGACCCCGCCGGTTATGATCGCCGACGCGGGTCAGCCCGGCGATATGATGGGAAACGGTGCTGGTCATTGGAATCTCCTGGCGCAATGGCTGACGAGTCAGAACTCACGAGTTCTCGTCAGTATAGGGCGTTGCCGACCCTGCCATGAACGGCGGAATGCGTCAGAATACAGGTTGTATCGGCCAGGTGGCTGAAGGCGGAAATGCTGGGAAATGGATGCATCATCCGGTCATTTTTCCGGCTTAGACTGGTGTTATGGCGCTTGCAGAGCTTCTGTGTGCCCCGTCACACCTGATAACAATAGACATTTTCAAACTGAACTTTTACTCTGCCTCCATTGGGGTTTGGCTGACCGCGTTTAGTAAACGATACCGGCAGTCTGTTGTATTCCAGCCTGTCTGGGGTTCATTTCTGATGTGCAATCCGTTAACGGTTAGTTTAAGACCAGTATTGGGAACACTGCCGAGGATTTTCCATGCAATTCGATAAGTCCAATCAGCTGCGTCCGCGTTTTCATCAGCTGATTCCCGGGGGCGCGCACACCTACGCCAAAGGCGACGATCAATATCCGGAAAACATGGCTCCTTATATTGTGCGAGGCCAGGGTTGCCGGGTGTGGGATGTGGATGGCAACGAGTTCATCGAATACGGATCGGGCCTGCGGGCCGTGTCCCTGGGCCATGCCTTCGAGCCGGTGGTAGAAGCCGCCCGTGCCCAGTTGGCGTTGGGCGCCAATTTCGTCCGCCCCGCCACCATCGAGCTGGAGTGTGCTGAGCAGTTCCTGCAGCTGATCCCCGGCGCCGACATGGTGAAGTTCAGTAAGGACGGCTCCGATGCCACCTCCGGCGCCCTCAAGCTGGCCCGGGCCTTTACGGGACGGGATAGGGTAGCGGTTTGCGCCAACCATCCTTTCTTCTCAGTGGATGACTGGTTCATCGGTTCCAGCGGCATGCCCGGCGGCATTCCCGAATCCACCCGCGCCCTGACGCTGAAATTCAATTACAACGATCTAGCCAGCCTGGACGCCCTGTTCGACCAATATCCCGGCGAGATCGCTGCGATCTTCCTGGAAGCGGAAAAGGAAACCGCGCCCACGGCGGAATTCCTGGCGGGCCTGCGCGAGCGCTGCGACCGCCACGGCACCGTCTTCATTCTGGATGAAATGATCACCGGCTTCCGTTGGCATACCAATGGTGCCCAGGCCTATTACGGCATCAAACCGGACCTTTCCACCTTCGGCAAGGCGCTGGGTAATGGCTTTTCGGTGTCTGCACTGGCAGGCAAGCGGGAGCTGATGCAATTGGGCGGCTCTGAACATGACCGCGAGCGTGTGTTCCTGCTGTCGACAACCCACGGCGCCGAAACTCATGGTCTGGCAGCGGCCATCGCTACCATGCGTTATTACCAGGCCCACCCGGTAGTGGATACCCTGTGGCAGCGTGGCCAGCGTCTGGCGGATGGCTTGAAAGCCGCCGCCGCCAAAGCCGGCGTGGCCGATTTCGTGCCTATTCTGGGCAAGCCCTGTTGTCTAGTATTCGGCAGCCGTGATCAGGACGGCCAGCCGTCCCAGCCATATCGTACATTGCTGATGCAGGAGATTCTGCAACGCGGCGTACTGGCGACATCGCTGGTCGTGAACTATTCCCATACAGAGGCGGATATCGATCAGACCATTGCCGCCTTTGCCGACGCCTTCGTGGTGTACCGCCAGGCTCTGGATCAGGGGATCGAGCGTTACCTGAAAGGCCGGCCTGTGAAACCTGCTATCCGACGTTTCGCCTGATAGCCCTGTTGGATTTATTGCGTAAAGGAAATCGAGTCCCGCCATGTTGAATCCCGACTTCTGGAAAGGTAAACGCGTTTTCGTCACCGGCCACACCGGTTTCAAAGGCAGCTGGCTGTGCCTGTGGCTGGAGCACCTGGGTGCGGATGTCACGGGCTACGCACTGCCCGCTCCCACCGATCCCAGCCTGTTCGACATGGCCAGCATTGCCGGCTCGATGAACTCGATCATCGGTGACGTCACCGACCAGCCCAAACTGGAAGCGGCGCTTAGCGCGGCCAAGCCAGAGATCGTCATCCACATGGCGGCGCAATCCCTGGTGCGTTACTCCTACCAGCATCCGGTGGAAACTTTTAACACCAATGTGATGGGCACGGTGAATCTGTTGGATGCAGCGCGGCGGGTGCCGTCGGTGCGGGCGGTGGTGATCGTGACCTCGGACAAGTGCTACCACAACGAGGAATGGGTGTGGGGTTACCGAGAAAACTCCCGCCTGGGTGGCGATGATCCCTATAGCGCCAGCAAAGGCGCTGCCGAACTGATCGTGCACGCGTTCCAGCATTCGTTCTACAACCCGGCCAACCAAGGCGCCAACGTGCCTGCGGTGGCGTCGGGTCGCGCCGGCAACGTGATCGGTGGCGGCGATTGGGCGCTGGATCGACTGGTGCCCGACATCATCCGTTCTCTGCTGAAAGACGAACCCACCCTGATCCGCAACCCACAAGCCACCCGCCCCTGGCAGCATGTGCTGGAGCCGCTTCACGGCTATCTGATGCTGGCAGAGCGCCTCTACACCGACGGCCACGAATTCGCCAGTTCCTGGAACTTTGGCCCGCCGGAGCAGAGCGAGAAAACCGTGGGCTGGATCATCGCGAAGCTGTACGAGTTGTGGGGCGTGACCTTCGACTGGAAGAAAGATGAAAATCCCGGCCCACCGGAATGCACCTTCCTCAAGCTGGATGCTGCCAAGGCCCGCGGTTACATGGGCTGGCGTCCGAAGCTGGATCTGAATACCACCCTGGAGTGGATCGTGCAGTGGACCCGGCGCTACCAGGCCGGCGAAGACATGCGTAAAGCGAGTTTGGACGACATCAAGCGTTTCATGCAGATCATCCCGGCGGAGTGAGGCAAGGCGGATGAAATTCACACCCACATCCATTGATGGTGTTTTTCTGGTGGAATTGGAACCGCGGGTCGATACCCGCGGTTCTTTCTCGCGCGCGTTTTGTCTGCGGGAATTCGAAGCGCACGGTATCGATTTCCAGGTATTGCAGGCGAATCTGGCGCGCACCAATCAGGCCGGTGTCGTGCGCGGTCTGCATTATCAGGATGTGGGCGAACAGAAATTCGTACGGTGTGTCGCAGGCGCTGTCTATGATGTGTTGGTGGATATGCGGCCTCAGTCGACCACCTACCGTAACGTCTACGCCACTCGCCTGGATACCAAAAACCGCTCGGCGCTGTTTATTCCCGGTGGCATAGCTCACGGCTACCAGGCGTTGGAAGACAACACCGAATTCATGTACATGACAGACGAGTTTTATACGCCCGGTCTGGAAAAAGGTGTGCGTTACAGCGATCCGGCGCTGGGTATTGCCTGGCCGTTGCCGCCGCGCGATGTGGCGGAGCGGGATGAACGCTGGCCGCTGCTGGATCCGCTGTGAACGCTGGATTGGATGTAATGAGGCGCGCTGATTCGCCCACGCTTGCGTTGTTCGGTCTGTTCGGCTGCCACAACCTGGGGAACGAGGCTACGCTGGCCGCCGTGGTGCATGGTTTACGCCAGCAGCTGCCGGATGTGCGTCTGGTGCTGGTGTCAGATCCGCCTTCACCTGAGGCAGAACTGCCGGTGATTCCGTTGCAGTTCGCGCATGATCCGATGTTGATCAACGCGTCGCTGGAGCGGGCGCCCTACCGTTTTCGCAGCTGGTTGCGGCCGCTGTTGGTGCTGCTGACGGAACCGTTGCGGCGGCGCCTGGTGCGAACCCAGGCTGCAGGCATCGACCAGTTTCTGATTGCGGGCACCGGCATCGCCGATGATTTTTACCAGGGCCCATTTGATGTGCCCATTGATTTACAGCGTTGGTGCCATGCCGTGCGCAGCCAGGGTGGCAAGGTGCGTTTTCTGTCGGTGGGCGCTGGGCCGGTGTCGCACTGGCTGAGCGTGCGCTGGTTCCGTCAGGCATTGGCCAGTGCGGACTATCGCTCTTACCGCGAGGTATCATCCCATCGCTTCGCTCTGGCAATCGGTATCGATGCCCAGGCCGATCCGGTGCTGCCGGATATGGTGTTCAGCCTGCCGGTGGAGGAATACCTGGCGCAGCGCCCATTGCAGTGGCCGCCAAAAGCGATTGGTTTGGGTGTGATGGCCTACCGGGGCTGGAACGTGGACGAAGCCACCGGTGAGCGCCTGTATGGCGAGTACCTGGACAAGCTGGCTCGTTTGGCGCAAGCCTTGCTTGCCCGTGGTTATGAAGTTCGCCTGCTGACGGGTACCCGCGGTTCGGATCCGCGCGCGGTGCAGGATCTGCTGTCGCGGCTCACACCGGAGCAAAAGACGCGGGTGATTGCAGCCGATATCCGCTCTTACCGCGACGTGCTGACGCAGATCGCGGCGTCGGATCTGGTGATCGCCACCCGCTTTCACAATGTGCTGAAAGCCCTGCTGTTGGAGCGTCCTGTGATTTCGATCGAATACGGGCACAAGAACAGCGATCTGATGAAGGACATCGGATTACAGGCTTTTTGCCATTCGGCCCACAACTTCGATGTGGACGCGGTGTTGGCGCAGGTGGACCAGCAAGCAGCATTGCCGACTCCACCGGTGGATGCCATTCGCGCCCGGGTGGCAGAGTACAAGGATCAGTTGCGGCGCCAGTTTGAGCGGGTTGCAGCTGGAAAGACGGACATGGTTGGGGAAACCAAATGATTATCCTGGATACAGCGCTGGCCAAACGGGCCGATGCAGGCAAGCCAGTCCGTGTCGCGCTGGTGGGTGCCGGCTACATGGCCCGCTGCATCGCCCTGCAGATCGTATCGTCGGTGCGAGGCATGGAACTGGTGGTTGTGGCCAATCGGACACTCAGCAAGGCGGAAACCGTATTCCGTGAAGCCGGCGTGACCGATCCCGTACGGGTCAGCACTACCGCGCAACTGGAGCAGGCTATTGCCAAAGGGCGCCCTGCGGTGACCGACGACGCCTTGGCCATGTGCCGGGCTGGCGACATCGACGCCGTGATCGAAGCCACCGGGCATGTGGAATTCGGCACTCAGGTTTGCTTCGAAGCATTGCGCAATGGCAAGCACGTCATCCTGCTGAGCGCCGAGATCGACGCCTCAGTAGGACCGATTTTGAAAACCTACGCTGACAGCGCCGGCCTGGTGTACAGCTACACCGATGGCGACGAACCCGGTGTAGGCATGAACCTGTACCGTTTCCTGGATTCCATGGGCTATCGCCCGGTGTTGATGGGACAGCTGAAAGGCTTCCTCGACCGCTATCGCACGCCGGAAACCCAAATAGGCTTTGCCCAGAAATATGGCCAAAACCCTACCGTGCTGGCGTCCTTCGCCGACGGCTCCAAGCTGGCACTGGAAGCGGCCATCATGGGCAACGCCACCGGATTCGTGCCGAAAGTGCGTGGCATGCAGGGCTATCCCTGCGCACATGTGAATGACATGCTGAACTCATTCACCGCAGACGATTTTGCCAAAGAAGGTCTGGTGGAATATGCACTGGGTGCAGCTCCCCATACCGGCGCCTTCGTGATCTGTCACAACGATCATCCCGCCAAACGCCATTTGATGGGTTACCTGAAAATGGGCGAAGGCCCCCTGTACATGTTCTACACCCCATACCACCTGCCACCCTGGCAAATCGCCCATTCTGTGGGCCGCGCTGTTTTGTTCAACGATCCCACGATCACGCCTCGAGGCGCGCCGGTGTGTGATTCCATCACCTATGCTAAACGGGATCTGAAGGCAGGTGAGCGTCTGGACGGCATGGGCGGATTCACCGGCTATGGCCTGGTGGAACGCTATGAAGTCTGTCGCCGGGAAAATTATCTGCCGATGGCAATCTCGCTCGACTGCGTGTTGAAGCGCGATATCGCCAAAGACCAGCCAATCACCTACGCCGATGTGCAATTGCCGCCGGATCGTCTGTGTGACCGGTTGCGGCTGGAACAGGAGCAACGGTTTCCAATTTGACGCAGTGCCGCGAGGCCTGCATTGGGAATCTGCATGGGGAGATCAAATGACAGTTGCGGGAAAAGGCCAATCGTCGGGTCCGCGTGTCAGCATCGGCTTGCCGGTTTATAACGCGGAACGCTATTTGCCGGAGACACTGGATTCAGTGCTGCGGCAGACCTATTCCGATTTTGTCCTCTATATAGCCGATAACGCCTCCAGCGACGGCACCCAGGAGATCTGTCGCGACTATGCCAGCCGCGACAGCCGTATCCAGTACATCCGCAATCAGACCAACATCGGTGCGGCTGCGAATTACACCCGCTGCTTCACACCGGCGACGTCGGAGTATTTCCGTTGGCAGAATGCGGACGACACCATCGAACCGACGCTGATCGAGCAATGTATTCAGGTGTTGGACAACCAACCCGACGTGATTCTGGCCTATGGCAAAACCCATTTGATTGATGAGAACAGCCAGTTCACGCGGGCGTACGATGACCGTCTGCATTTGCCGCAGGAGAGCGCCGCCAAGCGCTTCATCGCCTGTATCAACAATATTGATCTGCAGCACCTGATGTACGGCCTGATCCGGCGCAAGGTGCTGGAGCATACGGCGCTGCTGAAGCCCTATGTGTCGTCGGACATCAATTTCATCTGCGAACTGGCGTTGTACGGTAAATTCACCGAGATTCCGGAACATTTGTTCAATCGCCGGATGCACGCCAAAGCCGGCAGCTGGGATATGGACGACAAGGAACGTCAGAAAAACCATTGGGACCCCAGCAAGCGCCGGTTGGTCATGCAGGTCTGGCGTAGCCTGTTCGAACACTACGAAGCCCTGTACAAGGCGCCGATCCCTTTCGGCGAAAAGCGGATCATCGGCTACTATCTGCTAAAGTGCGCCTACTGGCAGAAAGACATGTTATGGCGGGAACTGAAGGAACTGGGACGCTCTGGCTGAAGCCCTTGGCACCGTTCCCGGTCGCGTTTCCTCGACAAGCGCGGATTCAATTGGACTAGCAAGGAACTGACAATGAAAGTGGTACTTTTTTGCGGCGGACTGGGTATGCGTCTGCGGGAGTATTCCGACACGATTCCAAAGCCCATGGTCCCCATTGGCCACAGACCCATTGTGTGGAACCTGATGAAGTATTACGCCCATCATGGTCATAAGGATTTTGTTTTGTGCCTGGGCCATAACGCGCACGTGATCAAGGAATATTTCGTCAAATATGACGAATACCTGTCGAACGATTTCGTGCTGGAAAACAGCAAGCCGCAATTGCTGAAAACCGATATCCACGATTGGAAAGTCACCTTCGCCGACACAGGCCTGACCTCCAACATCGGCATGCGCCTGATGGCAGTGAAGAAGTATCTGGATGATCTGGGCCCGGATGATCTGTTCATGGCGAACTACGCGGACGGGTTGTCCGATGCGCCATTGAACGAGATGGTGGAGTGGTTCAAGAAATCCGACAAGGTCGCCTGTTTCCTGTGTGTGAAGCCACAGCTGACGTTCCATTACGTGCATCTGAATGCGGATTCCACCGTGAAGGAATTCCAGGACACCACTAGCACCGGCCTGACCGTCAACGGCGGTTTCTTCATCTTCAAAAAGAAAATCTTCGACTACATTCGCGATGGCGAGGAATTGGTACACCAACCGTTCGATCGCCTGATCGCAGAAAAACAGCTGGTGGCTTACCAGTACGACGGCTTCTGGATGTGCATGGACACCTTCAAGGACAAGCAGACCTTTGATGACATGTACACCCGCGGCAACTGCCCCTGGCAGGTGTGGCAAACCAAGGATTGAGTATGCTGCAACCTCTGCTGTTCGGCGGCGCGGGCCAGCACCGTCACATTCTCTGCCTGGGTTCCCACTGCGATGATATCGAAATCGGTTGCGGTGGCACCCTGCTGACATTGTTGGATCGCAATCCGGGCTTGGAAGTGACGTGGGTGATTTTTGCTTCCAATGAGGAACGCCGCAAAGAGGCTACGGCCGGCGCCGAACGCTTCACTCAAAAGGCCGGCAAACTGAATCTGCGCATCTTCGATATTCGCGATGGCTTCCTGCCGTACGTGGGTGCTCAGGTTAAAGACCTGTTCGAGCAAATCAAGCGCGAAGTAAAACCGGATTTGATCCTGACCCACTATCGCCACGATCTGCATCAGGACCATCGCCTGGTGAATGAACTCACCTGGAATACTTTCCGCAACCACCTGATTCTGGAATATGAAATTCCGAAGTGGGATGGCGATCTGGGCACGCCCAATGTGTACTTCGCCATCGACGAAGAAGTGGGCCAGCGCAAAATCCAGTATTTGCAGGAAGTCTATGCCAGTCAGCAGGGTAAGAACTGGTTTACGCCGGACCTGTTCTGGTCGTTGATGCGCATTCGCGGCATGGAGTGCAATTCTCCCAGCCGCTTCGCTGAAGCTTTCTATGCTCGCAAACTGATGCTGTCCCCTGGTTCCTGACCAATTTCTGCGGAATGGCTGTCTGCCGTTCCGCGGCTTCCCTTTGTCATTCTTCCTTCTGTTTAGCGCCAGCGGCCTTCAAGTGGCTTTACAGCTGTCCTCCATGCGCCCGCATTCCTGGTCAAAAAGCAGCATGTGACCTGAGCAGTCGTTTCCAGTCATCTAATCAATTTGGATGATGTGGCCTCCGATCTTGCGGGGCTATGATCCGCCTGAACCAGCTATTGGGCCAATTCGAAAACAAAAAACACGAGGGGACACACCATGTGGGTAGGCCGTATTCTTGACGACAAAAAACATATTGATATGAAGGACTTCAATCCGCGTGCCATCGCTGAACAGGCGCGGGAAGTGCTGGCCAGTATCAAGGAACCTCAGCGTCGCGCGATTCTGGAAAACTTCATTGAGCACGCCGAATCCGAGTGCACCGGAGAATACGATCGCCTGATCGCCAGCTGCTCCTCCAAGCACCAGACCTATGCCGTGTACGGCGCCGGCGAAGCCATTGCGGAAATACAGCCCAAGTCTGTGGACGACATGAAAGGCTTCTACCACATGCTGGTGGAAAGCAACGTGTACATGATTCACGGTGATATCGAAAAGCTGATTGTGGGTGATCACGAACTGTATGTGGAAATCATTCTGCACCAGCTGTATCCGGGCGAAATGCTGCCGGCAGCGTTCGGCGTGGAATTCGGCGAGGAAGGCGAAGTGTGGCAGCTGACCCAGCGCGTGGCCACCGTGTTCTGTTTCGACGAGGAAAACAAAGGCTGCGCCGAGCATTCCTGGACCGATGGTGTTACCAAGCCGGAATGGCTGCGCAAAGAAGATCCGCGCCAAGTACCGGCTCAATTCTGGAATAATCCGGTAACTGGCCCGCGCAAAAAGCCGTTCTGAGCACAAACGTCCCAGTCGGGATTGTCATTGACCCGCTGCCCTGATCCGGCAGCGGGTATTCGTGTTTTCTCTCTGTTTCCCTTCATGGCGCCTGCGTATGATCCGCCAAGGCTCTGGCGGGTTTAACCCTGGCTCATACTCTGCCGCCTTCGTACGATACAAAAAATAATAATCGTGTCTTTGAGTTGGATGCTGCATCTCGCGTGGGGATTGCGCATTCGTTTTTTGCAGACGAAAAAATGATGTTGACCGTTGGGAGGAAGAGAGATGAACAGGGGTTTACGTTCCAGGTTGTTGTCGCGTTTGGGCATGGTG